>DLGO01000073.1:15711-22682 GCA_002482725.1 Bacteroidetes bacterium UBA7692
AGGATGATATTGACCGTGCCGCTCAGGAGCCCAAGGCCACCTGAGATAATATGAATACTTAAGAAAAGTTTGAATAATGTCATAAATAAAAATAGCTGTTACTGCGATTGAATATACGTTAATAAAAAAAATGGAGGTTGCTATGGAGCTATATGATTGATAGACACTTAATAGATACTTAATAATACGTTTTTATTGCTATCCACGGTTTTATTATATTTTTGACTCATGCAAAAGAAAGCAACAGTAAAAATTCTATCCCACTGTTTCATTTTTGCCCATTCAATCTCAAATTAAAAAATATCGGGTATGGAAATATTAGCACTTTTAGGATTTATAGTTATAGTCCTGCTTGCAGGTTTGCGCGTAGCTCAGGAATATGAGCGATCTATCGTATTCAGATTGGGCCGCTTTAAAACTATAGAAGGTCCCGGGCTTTACTGGCTTATTCCATTGGTCGACAGACAGCAAAAGGTAGATATACGAACAAAAACCGTGGACCTGGAGCAGCAGGAAACAATTACCAAGGACAGTGTTACCATACAGGTAAATGCGGTGCTTTGGTTCAAGATAACCAATCCCGAAGATGCCATAATAAAAGTGGCAGATTATAATAAAGCCGTGTACCAGTTTTCGGTTACGGCCCTTAGGAATATCATAGGCCAGCACACCCTGGATGAAGTGTTGAGGGAGCGCGAACAAATAAATGAAACATTGCAGCGCATCGTAGATAGCGTGACAGAGCCATGGGGGATAAAGATTGAAATGGTGGAAATGAAGGATGTGGAAATTCCGGAAGGTATGCAACGGGCAATGGCACGCGAAGCAGAAGCTATACGGGAAAAACGTGCAAGGATAGTAAAGGCGGAAGCGGAGCTGGAAGCATCCATAAAACTGACCCTTGGCGCTCAGCAAATGGAGGGAAGCCCAATAGCAGTGGAACTAAGGAGGATGCAAATGCTATCGGAAATAGGGATAGATAACAACACCACTACCATAGTTATCGTACCTTCTGACTTTACCAATGCTGCAAAGAGCTTTACCGAAATGGTATCTAAGAAAAAAGAGTAGCCATACCCTTTTTGCATTAGCTATACTGTCTAATATATTGATTCGTCTTTATAACTATTGCTAAAGCAATGCACCGCCTTTTCAAAAAGTGCTATTTTAGCCCTCAATGAATTTTAAGCGTTTTTTCTGGGTAGGATTTCTGAGCGGTATTATCGTAGTAGTTGCATTGTTCTATATGCTCAATGCAGGTGTGTTTGGCGCATTGCCTTCATTTGAAGAACTGGAGAACCCGAAGAGCAGTTTGGCCTCTGAAATCATAGCCACAGATGGAGAAGTAATCGGCAAATATTATTCGCAGAACCGCTCCAACGTTACATTCGACCAATTGCCCCTTTGCCTGCAGCAGGCATTGATGGCTACAGAGGATATCCGTTTCTACAAACACACAGGGGTAGACTTAAAAGCCATCTTTCGCGCAGTGGCAGGTGTAATGACAGGTGATGGAAAGGGCGGTGGAAGCACCATCACCCAACAGCTTGCCAAAAACCTGTTTCCCCGTGGCGAAAAGCTGAACAAGTTTCAACTGGTGCTGCGCAAGCTGAAAGAGTGGATAATAGCCGTGCGCCTGGAGCGCTCCTACACCAAGCAGGAAATTATGGCCATGTACCTGAACACCGTGGAGTTCAGCGACAATGCATTTGGTATCAAGTCAGCAGCTTTTACCTATTTTGGCAAGCCTCTGGACTCTATCCGCACCGAGGAGGCCGCAGTATTGGTAGGCATGCTAAAAGCGCCCTACCAGTACAATCCGCGCCTGCACCCAAAGGCCAGCAACACAAGGCGCAATACGGTAATGTACCAGATGCGCAAGTATAAATTCATAACACCACAACAATATGACAGCCTGTCTAAAAGCCCTATAACGCTGGACTACCATGCCGATACCCATGAGAATGGCCTGGCGCCCTACTTCAGGGAGTACCTGCGCCTGTGGCTGAAGGCCTATTTTGCAGAAAACAAGAAGCCTGATGGTAGCACCTATAACGTGTATAAAGATGGGCTGAAGATATATGTCACCCTGGATTCGCGCCTGCAGAAGTATGCCGAGGAAGCCCAGCGGCAGCACCTGACCGAGATGCAAAAGATATTCTTCGACTTCTGGAAAGGCAAGGATCCGTGGAAGGATTTTCCTACAGAGTGGGAGGGCATATACAACCACTGCGAGCGGGTAAAGATCATGAAGGAAGATGGCAAGAGCGATGCGGAAATAGCAGCCGTGATGCAGAAGCCACACAGTATGAAAATATTTACCTACGCCGGTGAAAAGGATACTGTAATGAGCCCGTTCGACTCACTGCGCTACTACAAGCTATTCCTGCAAAATGGATTTATGGCCATGGACCCAGAAAGCGGTTTTGTGCGCGCATGGGTAGGTGGTATTAATTATAAATACTTCCAGTTCGACCACGTGAACATAGGCACCAAAAGGCAGGTGGGCTCTACATTCAAGCCATTTGTATATGCCACAGCTATCCGCGACAAGGGTTATTCCCCATGCTTCAAAGTGCCTAACCAATTAGTAACTTTTGAGGCAGGCGATCCGCGCTTTGGCTTGCTGGAAGACTGGACACCAAACAACAGCGACAATAAATATGGTGGCATGCTTTCGTTGAAAGAGGCATTGGCCAATTCCATCAATACCGTAAGTGCCTACCTGATGCACGAAATGAATCCTGCTGCTGTTACTGCATTGGCAAAGAGTCTGGGTATCTCCAGCCCCATACCGGACCAGCCAAGTATCTGCTTAGGCTCTGCGGACATTTCGCTGATAGAAATGGTAGGGGCTTATTCTGTATTTGCCAATAATGGTGTACAGGTAGAGCCGATTTTTGTAACGCGCATAGAAGATAAGAACGGCAATGTTATCAGCGATTTTGCGGCCAAGCGCAATGAGGTATTGGATGAACGCACCAACTTTATGATGGTGGAGCTTTTGCGCGGCGTCGTACAGCATGGTACAGGTGTACGCCTGCGGTATAAGTATAAGCTGCCGGGCGATATAATAGGCAAAACAGGTACTACGCAAAACTATAGCGATGGCTGGTTTATGGGCTGTACGCCACACCTGGTGGCAGGCAGCTGGACAGGCTGCGACGACCGCTATATCCGCTTCCGCAGCATGGCAAACGGACAGGGTGCATCGTCCGCATTGCCTGTGTGGGCTTACTTCTTTCAGCGGGTAGCGGCAGACAGCGCCAACTTCAGCGCAGAGTTCAATGCAAAGGACAGGTTCATCCAACCGGAATCTGTAGAGGGCAGCTTTGTAGATTGCTCTAAGTACGTGCAGCCGAGCGCAGGCACCAAAAGTTCGGGCAACGACTTCGAGTAAAACGCTTACAAGTCTTTATTGGTAAAGCCAAGTGGCAGTAGCTGTGCAGCTCCCTGCACCAATACTATATCACCTGATTCGCCTTGCATGATAATATCCAGCGGATGCTGCTGGAATTTCTCAACCTCTACAAACCGCTGGCGGCAGATGCCACATGGTGTTACAGGATTGCTAATGGTTTTATGGGCAGATTTGGCAGTTATGAAAGCCGATACAATCTTTACCCCGGGGTATAGTGTAGATGCCGATCCCAGCGCAATGCCCTCGGCACAAACACCCGCAGGATAAGCAGCATTTTCCTGATTGGTGCCGCATACTATTTCACCGTTTTCCAGCAGCAGTGCGCAGCTTACATAAAAGCCGGAGTAGGGCGCGTAGCTGCCTTTCAGCGCACCGAGCGCTGCTGTTTTCATGCGTGCAAAGTCTTTGCCCAGTTCGCTTTCGTTGTCTGTTATGCTGTAGTTTAGCTGTATCTGTTTTTGCTGCATCAGGTTAAACTTAAGGCTAAAATTCTATACCCATCGGCTAAAACTGTTAACGGTGCTGTTGGTTTCGTTATAAACCCTCACATTTGCTATAGAACAACGGGACATTGAATGAACGAATGGTGGAAAAAGTGGCGCCTGCTAACAGACAGGGGGCTTCAGCTTTGGCAGTTTAACGGCGGTGCGCTTTCGGCAGGGCAACTGAAAGAAATGCAGGCTGCTTTTGTCTATGACAAGAAGCAGAACCCCAATAGCGGCGACAGGGTTTTCCGGGCTCAGCAGCTGGGGGGCTACAATGCTTACCAAGGCGAGACTGCTACACTGACAGATACTCAACAAGCACTTATAAAAGGGGCAAACTACTACAGCCATATACAAAGTGCCGAAGGCCACTGGGCCGGCGATTATGGCGGCCCCATGTTTCTGACACCCGGCCTGGTTATTATCTCCCACATAACCGAAACACCGCTACCTGCGGAGCATGCGGTATTGATAAAGCAATACATGCTCAACCACCAGAATGATGATGGTGGTTGGGGACTGCACCTGGAGGGCGACAGCACTATGTTTGGCACGGTATTACAATATGTATCGCTGCGTATTTTAGGTGAGGATGCAAATAGTACCGCAGCTCAAAAAGCGCGTGTATGGATACACAAGCACGGAGGCGCTACAGGCACACCATCGTGGGGCAAGTTTTACCTGGCGGCACTTGGTGTATACGATTGGCAGGGCTGCAACTCGCTGCTGCCCGAGCTTTGGCTATTGCCTAAGTGGCTACCCATACACCCGTGGCGCTACTGGTGCCATACGCGCATGGTGTACCTGCCGATGGGCTACTGCTATGGCAGCAGGATAGTGGCTAAGGAAACACCGCTTACCCACGAACTGCGCAGGGAGCTGTACACAAAGGATTACGATACAATAGATTGGCTGAAAGAGCGCGACAACTGCTCTCCTACCGATATCTATTACCCGCAGCACCCTGTGCTGAAGGTGATGAACAAGTTCCTGAATTTTTATGAAAGGCACCATATAAAGAGCCTGCGAAAAAAAGCCATGGGCTTTATGCTAGACTACATAAATGCCGAAGACCAGCAAACGAACTACATCAATATAGGACCTGTAAACAAGGTGCTGAATTCGCTTTGCATATATAAGGCGTATGGTAATAAATCAGAGCAGTTCAGGAAGCACGAGGCACGCTGGTACGACTACCTGTGGCTGGCAGAGGATGGCATGAAGGTGAATGGCTACAACGGCTCACAGCTATGGGATACGGTATTTGCAGCGCAGGCATTGCTGGAGGGCGGTGTGCAAAAGTACCTGCCGGAAATGGTGACGAAAGCCATCCGGTTTACCGAGCAGAACCAGGTGATAGAAGAAGTAAACGAGCGCGAAAAATTCTTCCGCCATATATCCAAAGGCGGGTGGCCTTTTTCTACCCGCGACCACGGCTGGCCTATAACCGATTGCACAGCCGAGGGCATGAAGGTAATGCTGGAAGCGCGCGCCATGCCGGATGCTTCGCTGCACATCAGCGACAGCAGATTTTTCGAAGCAGCAGATGTATTGCTTTCTTTCCAGAACAAGGATGGTGGTTGGGCCAGCTATGAGAATACCCGCTCCGCACCATGGATAGAAGCGCTGAACCCGGCAGAGGTTTTTGGCGATATAATGATAGACTACAGCTACACCGAGTGCAGCTCTGCAAGCCTGCAAAGCTTGATGGCTTTTGCGCGTACGTTCCCCAACCACAGGAAGGAAGAAATAGCTTCTGCTATAAGGCGTGGCATAGAATTCATCTTGTCGCAACAGCGCGCAGATGGCTCCTGGTATGGATCCTGGGCGGTGTGCTTTACTTATGGCACCTGGTTTGGCGTAGAGGTATTATCCGAAGCGCAGTATATCATACAGGATGCAAGGCTGTCAGCAGCTTTGCAAAAGGCAAAGCACTTTTTGCTCTCTAAACAGAACGCTGATGGTGGCTGGGGCGAGTCTTTCGAGAGTTGTGTGAAGAAGCAGTACATACCAAGCGATACCTCGCAGGTGGTGAACACCGCATGGGCGGTATTATCGCTTATGCGTATTGAAGGTACGAATAAGAATTCCATAGATAAAGGCATTCAGCTTTTACTGCAACGCCAAACGGTACAAGGCGATTGGGAGCAGGAAAACATCAGTGGGGTGTTCAACCACAACTGCATGATCACCTACTCCAATTACAGGAATATATTTCCAATATGGGCGCTTGGGCGCTATGGTAAACTGTAAGTGGCAAGAAAGCGATTACATTCTTTCAGGAACCTCTATTCCCAATAGTTTCATTCCTTTATTTATCATTCTTCCTACCTGGCCGGATAGTGCCACACGGAATGCTTTTTCCTCTTCGGTATTGGCTTGAATCACGCGAAGTTCTGCAAAAAATTTGTTGTAAGTCTGTGCCAATCGGTACACGAAATTCGCTATTTCGCTTGGGTCATACTTGCTTGCCGATGAACGTAGAATGTTAGGATACTCATTCAACTGTAGTATCATCTCTTTTTCTATCGCGTGTATTTCAGTAAGCTTTACTTCACTCAGTGGCGCAACGGTTTCAGCCTTCCTCAATACCGAGCGTATCCTTGCGTGCGCATTCTGTATATATGGCCCTGTGAATCCATGGAAGTCAATGCTCTCTTCAGGATTGAAGATGATTTTCTTGTATGGGTTGACACGCAGTACAAAGAACTTCAACGCACCCATGCCTATGGTGTGGTACAGCTCCTTTGCCTCGCTTTCGGTGAAGCCGTCTATTTTGCCCAATTCCCTTGTGTTCTCTTCTGCTATGCGCAGCACTTCGCTTATCATATCATCGGCATCGGCGGTTTTACCTTCGCGGCTTTTGAACCTGCCCGTTGGCGACTCTACCAGGGCATAGCTCAGGTGGTAGATACCATCTGCCCATTTCTTGCCCAACTTTTGCAGCGCCAGCTTTAGTACCTTAAAGTGGTAGTCCTGCTCATTGGCTACCACGTATATCATCTTCTCCATGTGAAACTCATCGTAGCGCAGCTCTGCAGTGCCAAGGTCCTGAGTTATATAAA
>DLGO01000023.1:0-153 GCA_002482725.1 Bacteroidetes bacterium UBA7692
GGAGTGGTGGTTTTGGTTAAAGGATATAGGCGCATACCTGACATTTGCCTGTGGCATACTTATAGTATTGTATCCATTGTTTGTAATGGCGGCCATATTGTTCCCTGCGCTCAATTTCCTTAACTGGTTCTTTATAGTAGTAAGCCCGATACA
>DLGO01000023.1:214-4640 GCA_002482725.1 Bacteroidetes bacterium UBA7692
CTGCCCGGCGCCAGCGACAACCTGAGCGGGGTGGCCATAGCTTTCCATACAGCTAAATACTTTGCAGAGCATCCGTTAAAGAATACGCGTGTGCGTGTTATCAGCTTTGGCTCAGAGGAAAAAGGATTACGCGGCTCTAAGGCGTATGTTGCGGCCAACCTTGCCCAGCTAAGGGACGAAAAGGCAAACTTAGTAAACATCGATACTATACGCGTATCGGATTCGGTATCGCTGGTAAACAGAGAGCCTATGGCAAATGTGGTGCACAGCATAGAACTGGAACGCAGGCTTACCAACTCATTTGCCAATAACAACTACGCCATACCGGTAAATGCGCTGCCCATGGGAGGAACGGATGCAGTGCCATTCTCGAAAAACAACATACCTGCTATATCTATAATAGGCGTACCATCGGACAAACTGGACCCAACTTACCATACCCGATTGGATACTGTAGATATGATAGAGCCGCAGGCTTTGGAGAGGGTTAAAAACGCGCTGATAGATTTTGCCCGCACATGGGATGAACCTAACTATTAGTCCCTGAAGGCAAAGAATACCGCCCCCATAATAAAGGCGAAAGAGATAAGGTAGTTCATCTTAAAGTCTTCTTTCAGCACCAACACAGAGAAGAAGCCAAACACCACCAGTGTAATTGCCTCCTGCATAATCTTGAGCTGCGCTGTGCTGAAAGTGGCGCTGCCGATACGATTGGCAGGTACCTGCAGGCAATACTCAAAAAAGGCAATAAGCCAACTTACTACAATTACCTTCCACAGCGCAACCTCCTTAAACTTTAGGTGGCCGTACCAGGCTATGGTCATGAATATGTTGGAAGCAATAAGCAATAGTATAGCACGCATGACGACTGACTTGTTTAAAATAGAAATGCTAATCTAAACAAATAGCCAATAGCTTACTCCACCACCAAACGCTTTACACCAACACCCTGTGGTGTCTGCAGGTTAAAGTAGTAGACACCTGCCTGCAAGGCAGAGATATCTATGGTAGCTTTGGCAGATTGCAGTTCTCTGCTATGTACCAATGCACCAAGGGTGTTGTACACTTTCAGCCCGGCTGGGAAATCCTTTATGTCGGTGCTGATGGTTACCTGATCTTTGGCGGGGTTGGGTAGCAGGGTGAAAGATATAGTATTAATAGCTTCTAAGCCATCCGGCCCAAGTACCGTAAAGCTGAAGGTGTTGCTACAGCCATTGGCATCGGAAACGTCCAAAGTATAGTTGCCCGGCGCTAGCCCTGATAAGTCTTCTGTGGTTTGTCCATTGCTCCAGGAGTAGGTGAATGGTGCATTACCTGTAAGGGTTACGTCTATCGCAGATTGGGTTATAGTGCTATTGGATAAGGCAATCTCTGAATAGCTAAGTGCCAATACGTGTACCGCGCTATCGCAGCCGCCATATCCACGCAAAGTGCTGCTATACGTGCCGGGCGTACTGTAGATGGACCCATTCAGGTTGTAGCTGCCACCCGGGCAAATAGCTGCCTGCAGGTTATTGGTAACAGGAGCCGTAATACAGTTTTGACTGATGGCTGTATTGGTGACAACCGCAGGGTTATAATCGAAGTAGATAGATGCTGTGTTAGGTATAACAAATCCCGCAGGGGCATTTTGCTTAATCTTAATTCGGTATTGCACAAAGCCCTTGCTGGCCTCGGCATTGGTAGCACTATCTATCAGTTGAATATTAGGGAAGCTGAATTTTACAATGTTTCCATTTAATTCGGTTACGTTATAGTGGCTTGATTCCAACAATTGGAAAGTACTTACATCCAGGTTTACGTCCAATGTATCCAATACCTTTATATTGATAGCTGCGGCATTGCCCATGTTCTGAAAGTGTATGGTATAGTACAGCCACTCCCCTGCCTGCAGGTTTCCGTAAGGTGTTACTTCCTTCATATTAGGATCGTAGCTGTTTGTTACAGGGTAGCAGGTGCTATAGTGGTTATTAGAGGTATCCCTGTCACCTGGTGTTGTGGTGCTGACATATACATCAAAGCAAATGCTTTGGCCTATAGTGGCAAACGTATCTGTTCTTATAGAAAAAACAGGCATCTGGAAAGTGCTGATATTTGCCACCTGCCATTCTATAGTGTCTGCATTTATACGGGTAGGCGTTGGGATAATCCTGTTGCTGAAATCTGCAGGGCCGGTCAGTATCACTGTTACTGTTGCGGATAAATTAGATGGACATGAATTAGAGTATTTGTTATTGAAAGCGGTGAAGCCCAAATCGCCTGTATGAATGCTGAAATAAGCAAGTTGACCAGGGAATAGTTGGCCGGAAGTGCGGGAGATATTTTGCGCCGAAAGGTCAAAACCCGGTTTGCAGTTATAGAAAAGTGAACTTCCATAAGACGGTGCAACAACAGCAGTATCTGGGCAACTAAAGGTGAAAGGCATATTAGTGGTATCAATCCTTAGGTTATATGATGCCCCTAATGGTGTTATAAAGCCAAACTCACCTGTAGCTGTAGTATAATACTGGGCAGTTTCAATGCCGGCTGAATCTAATACAACTTTAATATAAGGATTAACCGTATCTCCTGCATCGGTGGTGCAATTTTTATTATGATCATTAACCGCAACACCTGTTATAGATGAAAAAGTACAGTTAGATGGATTAAACAAAATATCGCAAAAAGGCAAAGAACTCAAATTGGGAATACTTTGAGATGCAGATATTGGCGGAATACATTGAATGTTACAACCTGAAAAATAGAGATTATAAAGCTTTTGCCTAAAAAAAGGCAGACAGTTGAGATTTGGGTTATTGTTACATATTAACTCCCGCAACGACAATGGAATACTTGGCAAACTGATTATTCTATTTTTACCACATTGTAATGTACTAAGGTTATCAGGAAGGGTAGGAAGAATACTAATTTGATTTTCATAGCAACTAAAATAACTAAGCGATAAAGGTAAGGTAGGTAAAGAATATAACTTATTACCACCGCAGTCTAAATAATTAATAGAATTGGGTAACGCAGGTAAAGAATCTAATTGATTACCTCCACATTTCAAAGATGTCAGGCTGTCCGGAAGAACTGGCAATAACCTTAGCCTGTTAACTCCTACCCATAATTCCTTTAATTTACTTGGCAGAGCAGGAATACTATCTAACAAATTCTCTTCACCTAAAAGAGTTTCCAATCCTGAAGGTAAAGGTGAAATTTTTGTTATTTTGTTAGAATTAAAAACTAATACTTTTAAACCAACGGGAAAATCCGGCAAACTTGTTAATTGATTTATACTACAATTAAATGCCGTTAATTTTGATGGTAATCTTGGTATAAAAGTGATTTGGTTATGGTCGCATATTAAATAAAGTAACGCATCAAAATATTGAGCACCATCCAATGAATTTATGTTCAAACGATTTGCATCTATTCTAATCTCGTTTATTATAGCACCACAGGTAGTATCCATTTGATTACCGACCATACATTGAGGATAGTTATTATTTAGGTACGTTACAAAATTCGCATCTGGAATAGTTACATACTGAGCCTTCAGGCTATTAGCAGACAATAAAAAAAGGCATAGGAATGCGGCATAGAGCTTTTTCATATCGGGTTATTTATATGCAATAATAAGGTAAATCTGCAACATATAGAATTTGTTCCAAGCCATGACCCTCGCTAAAAATGAAACCATTAAATTCGCAGTGCTAAACAACATGATAGTGAGCAAAGCGATAGCAGAAATAGAGGCTGAGTTGGTGGAAGAGTTTGACCTGTTTGATGACCAGATGGATAAGTACGAGTACCTGATAGATATAGGCAAGAAGCTGCCGGAGCTACCCGAGCAATACAGGACGGATGACTATGCAGTGAAGGGCTGCCAGAGCAAGGTGTGGCTGCATGCCTTTGACAAAGATGGCTTGCTATACTTTGAGGCGGATTCCAATACAGCCATCACCAAGGGCATCATAGCCTTATTAGTGCGCGTACTTAACGGCAGGAAGCCGCAGGAGATAATGGAGGCTAAGCTTGGTTTTATAGATGCGATACAACTGCGCTCACACTTGTCGAGCCAACGGTCGAACGGACTTACTTCTATGATTATACGGATGCGCAGCTATGCGCAGGATTTTATGGTTTAGCTGCGCGGATACCACTTTACTTCTTCCACTCCGAAATCATGAGCTACTTTACGGCCCAGCACAAAAAAGTAATCGCTCAACCGGTTCAGGTATTTGACAACCAGGGGTGAAAGCTCGCTTTGGTTATTGAGTGCCACAACAAGGCGCTCGGCTCGGCGGCATACAGTTCTTGCCAGGTGGCAATAGCTAACATGCACGTGGCCGCCCGGCAATACGAAGTGTGTAAGCGGTGGCAGTTGCTTGTCCATTTCATCCATGGCTGTTTCCAATAGCTCTATATCGCCTTCATGTAAATC
>DLGO01000001.1 GCA_002482725.1 Bacteroidetes bacterium UBA7692
ACCGCCAACCACCGCCATTTTTTTGGTGCGGGAGCAGTAGGTAATGATGGGGAAAGTCATTAAAAAACGGCAGACGAAAAATACCCTCAATGGAATATGTGATTTTACCCTCATGGTTTGAATTGCAGGGGATTGATTTACAAGGTGAAAGGGCCTGATTGCAGATGTAAAAATTACCCTCAATTTGGTTTTGTTTTTACCCTCATTATTTAAAGGGCTTTTGAGGGCGTTTTACCCAAAGCCGCTCAAAATTTTAACTTTGCCGATATGGTAGATTATAATCCTAAGGATTGGTTTTCATTTATTGTCAGGTTCCATACCGCGGATACATTCCGCAAGCTGACACCTATGATGTGCGCCATGGGGGCATATTGCGCTGTAGTAGTGTTTATAGAAAAGGAGTTTCTGCACGTAACCAAAGAGAGCCATCTGTCCAGCATATCGGTGATGCACTCTATGCTGGGGTTTGTGATATCGCTGCTACTGGTGTTCCGCACCAACACTGCCTACGAGCGCTGGTGGGAGGGGCGCAAGCTATGGGGCGCATTGGTAAACAGCTCGCGCAACCTGGCTATAAAGCTGCATGCCATGCTGCCGAATGCGACAAATGCGGCAGACCGCCATTTCTTCATGCACCTGATACCCAACTATGCCTTTGCGCTGAAGAACCACCTGCGCAGGACAAAGCGGCTGGAGGAGTTTACTGAAACAGCGCTTTTCGGGCACGATGACCATAAGGTAAAGCACACCCCGAACAGGATAGCGCGGTTGATTTTTGAGAAGGTGAACGAACTGAACAAAAGAGGCGTAATAACCAACGAACAGTTTTTGACACTGAGTGCCGAGGTACAGCAGTTTACCGAGATATGCGGCGGCTGCGAGCGGATAAAGAATACGCCCATACCATTTTCTTATAGCGGATTTATCAAGAAGTTCATCTTCTTTTATATCATGACACTGCCACTGGGCTATGTGTTTGCGGTAGGCTACCTGATCATTCCCATTGTAGTATTTATCTTCTACGTGCTGGCAAGCCTGGAGTTGATAGCCGAAGAAATAGAAGACCCTTTTGGCTCAGATGCCAACGACCTGCCAACGGATACTATTTCCAATGGAATACGTGAATCGGTGTTCGAAATAATGGAATAAGCACCCCAAAACCTTTTTTAACAGCGCGTGCAGGTACCCCTGCTAAGGTTACTACGGGTAAAAAGGCGTATATTCGCGCGGCTTTTGGCTAAAAGACAAGTATAATATGATAACTACAAATAATCTTTCGTTACGGTATGGCAAGCGTATTCTTTTTGAAGACGTGAACCTGAAATTTACCGCAGGTAACTGTTACGGAATAATAGGCGCGAACGGCGCAGGCAAATCGACCTTCCTGAAAATATTGCAGGGAGAAGTAGACCCGACATCGGGCAATTTCAGCATCAGCAACAATGCCCGCATGGCGGTGTTGAAGCAGAACCACTTTGAGTATGATGAAGTACCTGTGATACAAACAGTGCTGAAAGGACACAAAGAGCTGTGGCGCGTTATAGAAGAGAAAGAGGCGGTATATAACAAAGAGGACTTCAGCGAAGAGGACGGTGTACGTGCGGCTGACCTGGAGAGCCTGTTTGCGGAAATGGATGGCTGGAATGCAGAGAACAACGCGGCAGAGCTATTGAGCAACCTGGGGGTAAAGGAAGAATACCACAACAAGCTGGTAAAAGAGCTGGATGGTAACCAGAAGGTACGTGTGCTATTGGCACAGGCACTGTTTGGCAACCCCGACATACTATTGCTGGATGAGCCTACGAATGACCTGGATGTAAATACGATAGCATGGCTGGAGGATTTCCTGGCAGACTATCAGGGGATAATACTTGTAGTGAGCCACGACAGGCACTTTCTGGATGCGGTATGTACCAACATAGTAGATATAGACTATAGCAAAATGACGATCTATAGCGGTAACTACTCGTTCTGGTACCAGTCGTCGCAATTGGTAGCAAGGCAAAAGGCTGACTCTAACAAGAAAGCAGAAGACAGGATAAAAGAGTTGCAGGATTTCATACGCAGGTTCTCGGCCAATGCATCTAAATCGAAGCAGGCAACGAGCCGTAAAAAGGCGTTGGACAAAATAAACCTGGAGGATATAAAACCAAGCAGCAGGAAGTACCCGGCATTGTTGTTCAACAACGTGCTGCGCGATGCGGGCAATGAGATACTGGAGGTGAAAAACCTGTCGAAGAAGATAAACGGAGAGGTTCTTTTCAGCAATGTGAGCTTCTCGCTGAAACGAGGTGATAAAGTGGCCCTGCTGAGTAAAAACAGCATAGCTATATCTGCGCTGCTGAACATACTGGCTGGTGAGGACAAGGACTTTCACGGCACATTTGCCTGGGGCGTAACCACCTCTATAGGGGCTATACCGAACGACAATACGCACTACTTTCACGGAGTGGATATGAACCTGATAGACTGGCTTCGCCAGTACTCACCGGAGGAAAAAGATGAAACCTTTATCCGCGGATTTTTGGGCAGGATGCTTTTCAGCGGAGAAGAGGTGCTGAAACAGTGCAGTGTGCTATCGGGAGGTGAGAAGATGCGTTGCATGTTCAGCCGTATGATGCTGATGCGCGCCAATGTGCTGCTGTTTGACGAGCCTACGAATCACCTGGATTTGGAGTCGATAACGGCGCTGAACAATGGTATGAATGATTTTAAAGGCACGATGATATTTACCTCGCGTGACCATGAGCTGGTACAGACCATAGCGAACAGGATAATAGAGATATCGCCTAAGGGAATGCTGGATAAGGAAATGACCTTTGACGAGTACCTGCAGAGCGAGCGTGTGACTGAGCAGCGCCAGAGCATGCAGCTGGTATAGGCCAGAGCAAAAGGATATAAAACGGCAGCGGCGCTCCATGATTGGAGCGCCGCTGCTATCTAAAAAAGACCTGAAGTTTAGAATGGCAAATCTTCGCCATCCGGAACCCACTGTTTTTCTTCCTGTGCTACAAAGCCTGAGTCCTGGCTGGAACCACCACCTGCGCCTGCAGAGTCTACTTTCCATGCTTTAACGTCGGTGTACCATTTGCCATTGTATTCGCGGCTTTCCACATCGAAAAAGACGTTCAGCTCGCTGCCTACTACCAGTTGGCTTTCGGATATTTTGTCGCCCCAAACGGATACGCAAACCTTTTTAGGGTATTGGCCGGGAGTTTCGATAATGATGTCTTGTTTTTTCCAGGGGCCGTTCTTGCCTGCACCTGTTTGTGCCGGCAATACCTGAACCAGTCTACCTTTGATTTCCATGTTCGTTCTTTTTTTCTTTAATCAGGACTTGCAAATATCGGAGAATACTTCGTTTTATCCGATACAAAAATGTACCTGACTATAACGTTCTTTAAAATATTGGTTTTAAATGATGGTTTCAGTCCATTCATTGAAGAGCTCATCCAGGAATACATTTTCCAACGGAGTGATAGGCTTGGTAGCTTTTACCAGCTTAACGGCAAACTCTATCAGGTGGAGGCGCTCGGCCTCGGTGCTATCCTGGTAGAAGCTGTCCATCGCTTTCTGGAATTGTGTGAAGTAGTCCTCTTCCGGAATGGACGCGAGGAATTCTGTTTGTGCATCCAATGATACATGGATGGGGAAGTTCTCGGCTATGTACTCTGCTATAATGCGGTCTTCGCCGATGCTGAACTTATGGTCTACTGCAGACAGTATCATCAATATATGATAACCTGCTACAGGTTTATTTAACTTAGGCATATTGTGTGTTTTCTTTTATAAAGATAAATATCATTTAGTTATTACACTAAACAATAAATACGATGGGCCTTTTTAAAATTTAACCTTTCAGGAACTCTGCAAACCACTTGCCGGAGTCTTTGATGGTGCGCTGCTGTGTGTTGAAGTCGACACCAACCATGCCAAAGCGTGGCCTGTAGCCCTCTGCCCACTCGAAGTTGTCGAGGAAACTCCATACGAAGTAGCCATCTACTTTTATGCCTTCTTTTTTGGCGCGCAATACCTGCTTCAGGTAGTCCTGTATAAACTTGGTGCGCTCTGCATCATGGATAGCACCGTCTACGTTTTCGTCTTTGAAGGCAGCCCCGTTTTCGGTAACGATGAGCTTCTTAATCTTGGGATACGCGGCAAACTGTTTCAGCACCTGGTATATACCCTCTGGGTAAACCTCCCAGTTCATTTCGGTGATGGGGTGGCCCAGCTTCTTGGGCTTGATGTTGAGCGCATGCAGCATAGGCACAATGCCCAGGTATTTGGCAACTATGCGGGTGTAGTTCTGCACGCCTATGAAGTCGAAGTCGAACTCCATTTTTTGAGCATCATCCTCTTTGGTGTACTTCTCCATACGCCACAGAGCAGGCAGGTCTTTAACAGGATATCCCATGCCCAAAACAGGCTCTACGAACAGACGGTTGATGAGCACGTCGCTGCGGCGCACCGCATCGGCATTCAGCTTTGTGTCTTTCCATGCTTCTACAGGGCTGCAGGAGAAGGTGGTGCCTATGTTGGCATCCTTAACTGTACTGCGCAAAGCACGACCACCGGCACCATGAGACATAACGGCATGGTGCACAGCAGGGAAGAAATTCTTGTAGCCAAACTTGCCCGGGGCATGGATGCCCAGCAGGTAACCAAGGCCGGTGAAAGCCATAGGCTCATTGAACACCATCCAGTTTTTGACCCTGTCGCCAAAGCTGCGTCCACAGAGACCAACGTAGTCCTCGAACCACTTGATAGAATCGCGGTTTACCCAGCCGCCTTTTTCCTGCAAGGCTTGCGGCAGGTCCCAGTGGTAGCAGGTAACCCAAGGCTCTACGCCTTCCTTCAGGCATTTGTCTATGAGGCGGTTGTAGAAGTCGATACCTTTTTGATTTGGAGTGCCTGTGCCTGTTGGCAACACGCGGCTCCAACCTATAGAGAAGCGGGAGGCCGGGATGTTCATCTTGCGCATCAGCTCGATGTCGCTCTCGTACTTATGGTAAAAGTCGCAGGCCACGTCACCGTTTTCGCGGGTCTTTACCTTGTTCTTTTTGGTATGGGTGAAATGATCCCAGATGCTTTCTCCTTTGCCATCCTGGTCCCAGGCACCTTCTATCTGGTAGGCCGCGGTAGCAGTACCCCAAATGAAGTCTTTGCCAAAGTCGCTGCGCTTCAGCTCTTCATCTGCAAGCACCTTTGCCATTAAACACTTTGGCAGCATTGCACCTGCTGCCAGCATTGCGCTAACCTTTAGCCACTCTTCTCTGGTCATAAAAATGAAGTTTTGGTAAACTAACTGCTCAATATTAATCTAAAAAACGGTTGTAAGCTATCTGTTTTTCTCCGCTTTAAGGGCACGTGACATTTCGGGATAGCCCTGCTTTTTCAGCAAGGCATTTATCATATTGGAAATGCGGCGGGCTTTTGTTTCGGGAGTCTTTGCAGACTCTACCCATTTGGAAAAGTAGTTTTGGTGCGAAGGGGTGAGCGACCTGAAGAACTCCAGCGCTTTGGGTTCCAGTTCCAGGCATTCCATCACATCGCCCGATGGAAGAACGGGGGAATCATCCACCGAAAGCTGAGCCTCCAGCATGGCACCTTTGTTCTTTGCAAGTGCCTTGCGCATATCGGCATTTACAGGCAGTATGAAAGTGCCATCGCCCATGGGCATAACGGCTACCTGCTTTATGGCAAGGCTATCCAGCTTGCCCTTTACGCGGAAGGCTTTTTTGTTGCCGGGAAGCAGCTCTTCGGCCAGGTCGTGCGGCAGGACAATATAGATCCAGCCTGTCTTTTCGCCCTTCTCACCAAACTTAAGCATAGGTGCTGTATATCGTATCATAAGCCGTAATGTGGAGCCAAAGTTATGAGGTTAGGTCCAATTGTAGTGAGGCTTCTTTATGTTTGTACCCATGATAAAGAAACTGGTTAAGCAGCTTGATAAGCGATTTGCAGAATTCCTGAGCTATCAGCAGTCGGCAGGCATACTTATAATACTGGCTACGGTTGTATCGCTGATAATGGCCAATACTCCATTGCTACATGCGATAGAAGCGTTCTGGCATATTCCGTTGGGCTGGCGTTTCAGCGGTTTGGGGTTTTCGCTTACTACACATGAGTGGGTGAATGACGGGCTGATGGCAGTGTTCTTTTTTCTGGTAGGGCTTGAAATAAAAAGAGAGGTGCTGGGAGGTGAACTGTCTTCTGTTAAGATGGCTACCCTGCCGATAGTTGCAGCAATAGGAGGCATGATAGTGCCTGCATTGATATACTATTCGATTAACTTTTCCAATCCGGATACTTCTCATGGATGGGGAATACCAATGGCTACGGATATAGCTTTCGCATTGGCCATATTATTACTAGCCGGAGACAAAGTGCCACCTTCGCTAAAGCTATTGCTGACGTCGTTGGCTGTGGTAGATGATCTGGGTGCCATTGTAGTGATAGCGGCATTTTACTCCGGTGGTTTGGCATGGAGTTATCTCGGAGCTGCGGTACTAGTGGTACTGATACTGGCAGCCATGAACTATGCAGGTGTTAAGCGGTTTGTATTTTACCTGATACCAGGCATAGTGCTATGGTACCTGGTGTATAAATCGGGCATACATGCTACGATAGCAGGTGTGGTGCTGGCTATATTTATCCCATACGGAAAAGGCGAAGATTCGTCTACTCTGATGAAGCTGGAGCACGCGCTGAATAGGCCAGTTAACTTCATGATATTGCCATTGTTTGCATTATCTAACACACTTATTCCTTTGTCGGGCGACATGATTCAAGGGCTGGGTAGTGCTATGAGCATTGGCATATTTGCTGGTTTGGTGATAGGCAAGCCATTGGGCATAAGTTTGTTTACGTGGCTGGCATTGAAAACAGGCCTGAGCAAGCTTAGCGGAGGAGCTAATATGAAGCAGATAATCAGTGTTAGTATACTTGGGGGTATCGGTTTTACGATGAGCATTTTTGTGGCATTGCTGGCATTTAAAAACCCTGCTTATATTGATGCTGCAAAGCTGAGCATTCTGATTTCCTCTGCGGTGGCTGCCGTAGGTGGCTTATTGGTTTTGAGGTTGAGCAGTGCAAAGGAGTAACACTGCAAAATCACAATAGATGATATTAAGCTAACAATATTGCAACACAACTATTATATTCGACATCATATTAATCAAATCAGACAGTTATGAAAAATAATCTTTTACTCGGAGCATGTTTGCTGATAAGCAGTGTGGGATTCGGCCAACGATACCTGACGCCACAGTTCAGCAATGTGACAGTTACAAAAAACGTTGTTTACGGAAAAAACTATGGATATGGCAGTGCTTTTTCTGCATTAGAAGACCTGAAGATGGATGTATATCTGCCGGATGGTGATACCGCAAGCAAGCGCCCTGTAATCATATTCGGACATGCGGGATCTTACCTGACTCTATACCCATGGGGAATAAAAGAACAGTACAGCGTAGTGGAGCTATGCACACGATTTGCCAAGCTGGGCTATGTAGCAGTATCTATTGATTACCGTCTTGGCTGGAGTGCCGGCGACCCTGTTGACAAGGTGCGTGAGAAGACCATTATAAATGCAGTATACCTTGCAGGGCAGGATTATAAAACAGCTATTCGTTATTTCAAGAAAGATGCATATACGGACAACCTGTGGAAGGCAGACCCATGTAAAGTATTCATAGCGGGTACTAACTCGGGAGGTTACTCTGCACTGGCAGCAGGCAACCTGGATAAAACAAGTGAGCTGTCTCAACTGAAATTTTTGGATGCACAAGGACAGCCTTATATCAACCAGGCGATAAGCGGTGATTTTGAAGGCTATGGTGGCACCAAAAACTATGACAACCACAAAGGCTACTCGAATAAGTTTGTGGGTACCCTGGCATTGGGTGCTGCAACGGGAGATACCACATGGGTTGAGGCAGGTGACCCACCGGTAGTTGCTTTTCACGGAACAAAAGAAACTACTACACCCTATAATAAGGCGATAGTTATCACATCAAGCGGTACTGCAATTATAGAAGTGTTCGGTTCGGGTGATTTTATGCCAAGACATGAGAGATTGGGTAACAATAATGTGTTTAATGTTGCCGGAATGCCAGTAGCGCCTAAGAACGGGTATAATGACAACAACAATAACTTCATACAGACCAATGTGGTAAACGGACTGTATCCTTTATACGGCGAAGGATTTGAGCCATGGAGCTGGTACGATGGAGCTCAACCTGTGAGTGATCCGGACAATAAGCTTAATCCGGGTGCTTCCCAAACCAAGGGGATGAAATACATTGATACCATTATGGCTTATACTGCGCCAAGGTTCAATGCAATAATAGAAGCAACAGCTTCCGATTGTGTATATACTGTAGGTATAGAAGAAGCAAACAAGATTGATGAGGCTGCCTATACCATGGTGCCAAATCCTGCGAGCAACACGATTACAGTATTTACCAAAGACATTAAGGGAGATATAGCTTCAGTAACCTTGTTTGATGTAAACGGAAGGGCAGTTAAGTCTTTGAATGGCTTTGAATACAACTATGCCGTGATGAATGTAGAAGATGTGCCGAATGGTATGTACTTCCTGCAAATAGCAAATAAAAATGGAGCTGTAGCAACTAAGAAGGCGATAATACAGCGATAGATTATAGCGTAAAGTTTTGGAAGGGGGACGATGGTGAAAGCTGTCTTCCCTCTTTTATTTTGCACTATAAATAGTCGCTGAGGAAGTTCAATAGGTATTTGCCAAAGATAAGCAGGCCTACTGCTATCGATGTAATAGCTGCAATAAGTACTGCGGCAGCACCTAAATCCTTAGCCTGCTTGGCAAGTGGATGAATGGATGGAGATGCTAGGTCTACCACTTTTTCTATGGCAGAATTGACTACCTCTGTGGCGATGACGAAGCCACAAACCAATATGACAATGAGCCACTCATTGAAAGTAATATTGCAGATAAGACCTGCCGCGATAACGCATAGAAACACGGTGAAATGGATGCGAAGATTGGGCTGCTCCTTTGCGGCAGTATTCAATCCTTCTATGGCAAACCCTAAGCTTTTCAGGAATCTCTTCATGATTATTTGTAGTGTGCGTATACTTCTGTTATCTCAAGTTTAGAATTCAGTATAAACGTTTCTGAAGCTAAAAGATTATTGACGCTTCTGTAATGTATTACAAATGAACTTGAACCGCACAGTATTTCGAACAGCTCAAATTTTAAGTAGGGATAAGCCTCTAATGCTTTTGAAAAGTAAGCGCGCAGGTTGTCTTTTCCTTCAAGCAATCCATCCGGATTACCTGTAAGCCGTTGTACAAAAGGGGAGTGGAAAATTATACCGGCACTATAGTGCTTGAGTATATCTTCCAGATTATGTGCATTCCATGCAGTCAGCCATTCATTAGCTATTTGTTCCGCGTCAGTTCGATTCATCATAACAACTCCAATTTTAGTGATGCAATTCTCTCAGTTAAAAGTAGGTTTTGTTTAGGTTCCGGAGAAAAGCCTTTAGCTGAATGCGCTTTCTTCAGGTCTTCCTTCAGGTTTAGGTTTTGCTGCGATACGGTATGCGCGATTTTCTTTTCTGAAAGGCTTTTTGCGAGATACTGTTGCTCTGTTTGCCCGGGGGTGGGAATCAAGATGGCTTTACCTCCTACAGTATGCAGGTCCATGATAGTACTGTATCCGCTGCGGGCAACGACCACGCTGCTTTGCAACATGAGTTCGTTCAATGCTGCGGCATCCATATAATCCGCTTCCTCTACAAGCTCATTCAGGTTTTTGATAGTGGTACTAGTGGGAATGCCCCTAATGATGATGGCGCGTTTGTTTAGTTGAAGTAGTTGCTCCCTGATTATGTTTTCCAGGATTGTGCGCTGAGGCTCCGGGCCGGATAGAATTGCTGCCACATCGTACTTCTTTTCAGCAGCGCCTCTTTTCATACGCGAAAGTATGCCTATGAAATCAACGTTTAAGCCTGTGTCATGTGACAGTTCTCCCGACAGGTTGTTTTTGCCTTCTATGTCCGGAACCCAGCAAGAGTCGAAATTGGCTATCCGGGATTTGTTGAATGTAAATACTAGCTGTTGGAGCAAGCCAAAACCATCCGGCATCAATATGTTCAATTGATGCGTGATGAAGATGCTCTTCACCTTGGCAGAATAGCAGCCGTAGCGGTTGTCGGATATTATGGCAGCAGCGCTGTGTTTTTTGACCAGCTTTTGAATTGTGCTATGCTCTGCTTTAATAGCCCGGATAAATTTAGGTAGCTGAAGCGCCATCTTGAGCATAATGCGATCGCCATTAGCATAAGTAGCGTTGTATCCCGGTAAGGTTTCGAAAGGAAGTTCGCTGAAAGATCCTCTCAAAACGGCAAGTGCATGGCCATCGCTGCACAGCACCACATTGAAATTTTGTGCAAGTAGTTCGTATATAATCGGAATACATCGGGTGGCATGCCCTATACCCCAATTCAAAACACATACTAAAACAGTTGGTTGCTTGGATTGCAAATTCTATCTTCGTTTAGTGCAACTTACACTATAAAACTGCGTTGTACAAATGGCATGAAAAAATCTGCACAATATCTGTTCGTCTTATTGCTAGTGAGCTCGTTTAGCGCTGCTTTTTTGAGTGGCTGTAAGTCCAGCAAGTGCGACTGCCCGCATGGAACTTTTAATGGCAGGAGACATTAATTTATTCTTATATAAAAACTAAAAAACAAGAAAATGCTTATACCTAAGAAAGTTGAAAAGGCACTAAATGAACACCTTGCACTGGAAATGGGAGCTATTTACCATTATCTGGCAGTGGCATCATGGTGCGATAAAGAACGTTATGAAGGAGCTTCAGCCTTCTTCCATAAGCAATCGGCCGAAGAGCAGTTACACTTTATGAAGTTCTTCAACTATATAAATGAAATGGGAGGCCATGCATTGGTTCCGGAGTTGAAGAAGCCTTTATCGGTATATAAGAGTATAGTAGAGGTATGTGAGAAATCCCTTGAGGCAGAGAAAAAGGTTACCAAGTCGGTATATAACCTTGTAGAAGTAGCGCGAAGTGAGCACGACCACGGAACAGTTGAATTCCTGAAATTCTTTATTGATGAACAGCGTGAGGAGGAGGTGCAATTCACCAAGTTGCTGGATAAAATAAAACTGATAGGGGATGGTCCTCAGTCGTTGTACTACATAGACAAGGAGATAGAGAAACTAACTGCTAAGGCAGGTAAGAAAGACAAGAAAGCTGCGGCCGGTGAATAGAAATATACCAAACTGAGCTAAAATAGAAAAGGGTCGATGTTTCACAACATTGACCCTTTCTTATAAAAGTTAAGAAACTCTTAGTAGCGATCTCCGCCACCACGATTTCCACCTCCGTATCCACCGCCACGGTTGCCACCGCCACCGCCGTATCCGCCACTACCTCCACCGCTTGGACGGTTGAAAGTTTTGCGAGGAGCACTTTCGTCGCGCTCGCGAGCTTCTTTTACAGACAATGGACGTTCGCCCACTTCTTTGCCGTTCAAAGCGTCGATAGCACTTTGTGCTTCGCTTGAGTTTGGCATTTCTACAAATCCGAAACCACGGCTACGGCCTGTTTCACGATCTGTAACAATTTTTACTGAGCTAACTTCACCGTAACGCTCAAATTCTGAGCGAAGTTGGTCTTCCGTAGCGCGGAAGTGAATGTTACTTACGTACAAATTCATTGGAAAAAATTAAAAATGACTAAATCTGCCCTGAAATACTACTAATGATATAAAGAAAAACTTTGACAGATTACTTTCTAACTAATAGGCTGCATTTCACGATGCGAATGTGAATATAACTTAATTAATTTTAATTCCAAGCCCTGCGCAAAATTATTTTAAGGTTTTTTTATCATTGATTATCAAAGGGTTCACGTAAAATGCAGGTAGTCAACACTTCACAATGCAACCAGAGGTGAATTTTTATCAACCAAATTTCCACAATTATTCGAAAAACCTCCAGCGAACCCCTCCTTTGAAGGCAATATCCTGTGCCGGATACAGGTAAGAAGTGTAGTATCCTTTAGGTCCGAATTTAGAGCTTATATTCTCTACTTTCAGGAATATTCTTGCCCATTTTATTTTTAGGTTAATGAAGGCATCCAACACCGGATAATACTTGAATTGCTGCTCATTTTGCACATAAAACTGACCCGTCAACGGGAAATAGGCATTGGAACTGAACTCGGTGTTGTACCTCAGGTCAAATCCGAATCCCATCCATAGTGCTTTCTTAAAATACCTGCGCTCATAGAATATACTATGCCTTGTTACTACCATTGGTAGCCTTATTACATCTTTGTTTGAAGCCACCTGAAACCAGACATCATTGTCTACGTGTAACCCTTTCCACGCAAACCTGTTGCCGGCATGTACTACCAGTATGCTACTGTTGCGACCATCATAAGCCGGTGTATTTGGCGCAGAAAAATAGAAGTAGTTGTTGGAAAGCGTATAATTGGCATCGGCAAAGATTCCGTACTTATTATTTACATACTTACCTCCAAAACTCAGCAGTGATTGCTTAGGGAAGTTAAGCTCCCATTGCTCGCTATGCGACTTGAATTGCTGGTTGATAAGCGGAGCCTCAGTAAGCGAATAATTGGCATGCGCAGTAAGCACACCAAATTTTCCAAAGTCGTAACCAAACCAGCCGCCCAGGTGCAGGTCGTTTCTGTTATAGCCGCTCAGGTAGTATTTGAACTCGCCGCAATAGATAATGGGCAGGCGCACATTGGTATTGTTCCTGATCTCGCCACGTACATAGATATTGGCAAAGTTAGATTTCAGGTTATTCTGCGACATCATCACATAGTCAATTCCCAGTGCCGCATTGGCCACCATGTTGATGTATTTTACCGTAGTGTCATCTTTCAGGAATTGACCGTGAAAGTCAAATTGCGCTTCATTACCTATTTTGATATAGCTCAGTGAATTCTTCAATGAATCTGATGGTATGTAGAAGCTCTCATAGTAGGTGCTGTCGGGCTTGGCATCTGTATAGTTGTATTTGTTCCTGCCGATATTAAGCCTGTAGCCTGCACTGAAGGTTGGTATAGTCTTTTTATAAGTGATGGTATCTGCCACTATCGTTTTCTTCTTGCCCAGGTTATACCGGGTATATAGGTACCAGTCAATGCTTTGGTACTCATTTACGGCACTTGTCAATCTGGTTTGCGCTAGGTTTTTGGTAAATAGGGTGGTGTCGCTGCCAAAGATATCCTCTGTCAATCCTCCGTTTTCCTTTGCCCGGAAGTTGTTGAAGAGCATGGTCGATTTAATCTCTACCACATTGCTCTTTGGGGCAAAAATACCATACAGCGAAAAGCCATTATCATTGGTGCTTTGGTTGGTATAGGTGCCTTTGGAGTTGATACGCGTAAAGTCGACTCCATAGAACAGCCGCTGCTTGCTTTGCGCGGCAAACTTGCCATTGAACATCTGCTCTGTTCCCTGCCCTATTACATAGCTCAGTTGGGTATATGGCCTTTGCGCTCTGTATACCCTGATACTATCCAGGATGAACTTGTAGGCGTTGAACTGATTAAATCCAACATTAAAATCCTTGTCTGCAAATGGTGTGAATATCAGCGGAAAGGCTGCAGTTCCGGCATTCCCCAGATTGTAATATTCGGGGCCCGGCCTTTGCATTTGGTTGTACTCCTCCAGATTTACTATAGAGGTATCTATCTGGTAGTACTGCTCAGGCTTTCCCCAATAGTGCCATGTATCATTGACAGAATTCTTAACCTTGGTTGAATCATTTTTAGCCGCAAAAGCGCTTCCCCAGCACAATACCATAAACAGCAATACCACTAGTCCGGGATATATCGAACTGCTGTTGTTGTTATTATCACATGGTATTGCCTTATGCATCTTCAATTTACAGGCTTGCCAGTAGTTCTATGATAAGCCTTGTAAGCTTTGGCTCGGCTTCTTTAGCTTTTTGTAAAACGAACTCATGGCTTACTTCATCTGCTTTTTCAAATGGATAGCCCATGTCGCTGATTACAGATACCGCAAATACCTCCAGCCCGCAGTGCCTTGCGACTACCACCTCAGGTGTAGTGCTCATGCCCACTGCATCACCGCCAAGCAGGTGAAACATCCTGTACTCTGCCGGGGTTTCAAATGTTGGTCCCTGCACACCTACATATACACCTGCATGGCAAGTGGTATTGTGCTCCAGGGCTATATCCATTCCACGCCTTACCAGTTCGGGATTATAGGCGTTGTTCATATTAGGGAATCTTGGTCCTAGTTGCTCTTCGTTTTTGCCGCGTAGCGGATGGTCGGGTTGCAGGTAGATATGGTCGCGGATGATCATCAGGTCCCCTACTTCATAGTCTTCATTCATACCACCCGATGCGTTGGATATGAAAAGGTGGGTAATGCCCAGGGCTTTCATAACACGGATAGGGAAAGTAACCTCCTGCATAGAGTACCCCTCGTAGTAGTGGAAGCGGCCGCTCATAGCTACTACCTGCTTGCCACCAAGTTCGCCAAATACCAGTGAGCCTCCATGACCCTGTACTGTAGATACAGGAAAGTTGGGTATTTCGCTGTATGGTAGTTGAACGTGTATGTCTATTTCACGTGTCAGGTTTCCCAGGCCGGAGCCCAGAATAACACCGTATTTATACTCCTTTGTTATCCTTTTTTTTATGAAGGAAGCCGTCGCTTCTATTCTTTCTATCAGATTTTCCATTTGCTTTATTTCAATTCTTTATTGGCCTATCACATGCCAAAGATGCGTTTTGTACTGCTTCTATCA
Organism: Bacteroidetes bacterium UBA7692; assembly: GCA_002482725.1. Classification (GTDB taxonomy): domain Bacteria; phylum Bacteroidota; class Bacteroidia; order Chitinophagales; family LD1; genus UBA7692. The sequence continues at coordinate 14,821 of DLGO01000001.1, forward strand.
AAAATCATTTTACGGATTGGATAAACGACCGTACATCATTCAGTATCTGTTCCTCCCCACCAAACAGAAAGGAATAATGAACGGCTTGTACAAATACAGGGATATTATTTACCGCAAACCATTCTTTGTGAGGGAGCAATCGCATGGCATCTTTTTCGGTGGTCATTACTGCTACCTCTCCACCCATATTGCTTATGGTATCGCGTATGTTCTCCAGGTCGTATTGGTCAAATACATGGTGGTCTTTGTATTCCTTCATCACTACCTTGCCAAATCGTTGTGTTACATAATCCCTGAGCGGGGCAGGATTGGCTATGCCACACAGCAGCAATATGCTGCTGCCTTGTTTTAGCACTGCGTTATCACTGAATGTATATACGTTGCCATAGTTAAGGGATGCGAAATAGACATGCTGATACGGCTTGGGGTTTATCTCTTTTAGCAGCGCATCTCTTTGCTCTTTACTCAGGTTTTCAGGGCATTTGCTCACTACTATTATGTCTGCCCGGTGGTAATTTTCCTTAGCTTCCCTTAGCCAGCCGCGGGGGAAAATATGGTCCCTTGTAAATAGCCTGCTATAGTCAGTCACCAATATCTGCAGGCCGGGTTTTACAGCCCTATGCTGAAAAACATCGTCCATCAATATGGCATCAATGGGCTGGTCTATCTGCAGCAACCTTGGTATACCTAATACCCTGTCTTCTGATACGCTTACTGCCACTTCCGGAAACTTCAGCTTAAACAATAATGGCTCATCGCCTGCTTCCATAGCGGTGCTTGTGCGTTCCACCATTCTGAAGCCATGTGTTTTCCTGCCATAGCCGCGGCTCATTGTGGCCATGGCAAATTCCTGCCTTAGCTTAAAGAGCAGGAACTCTATCAGTGGCGATTTGCCGGTGCCGCCCATGCTTAGGTTGCCAATACCAATTACGGGCACATTGAACTTTACAGACTTCAGCCAGCGCTTGTCATATAACATATTACGGAGGCCAGTTATGGCTCCGTAGATATAAGAAAGGGGTATTAAAAGTAAAGACATGGCTTGGGTGCTAGTATAGGTTTACCTCTGGTTCTATGGTTATGTTGAATTTTTCGCGCACGCTTTGCTGTATGGCCAAAGCAAGGTTGTATATCTCTTTGCCCGATGCGCCGCCATAGTTTACCAGCACCAATGCCTGTGAGGCATGTGAGCCTGTATTGCCTACGCGCTTGCCTTTCCAGCCACATTGTTCTATCAGCCAGCCCGCGGGCACTTTGGTTTCAGTATCATTGGCAATGTAGCCTGGCATTAATGGATAGTATGCCTTTGTGTCTTGATACTGTTTTGTCGGTATCACAGGATTCTTGAAGAAGCTCCCTGCATTGCCCAATACTTTAGGGTCCGGCAATTTAGAAGAGCGTATCCGTATCACTGCATCGCTTATGGCTTTCAGCGTGGGTTCAAATACCTTCATCTCTGCCAGTTGGGCTTCTATGTCGCCATAGCTCCTGTTGAAGTTATAATGCGGGTTCAGGTTCAGATCGTGTAGTCTGAATGTAACACTGGTTATCACATACTTATTCTTCAGCTCTCGCTTGAATACGCTCTCCCTGTATCCGAAATGGCACTCTTCTTTGGCAAAGGTCCTGATATGGCCTGTCTTGATATCCATAGCCTCCAGCGACAGGAATACATCTTTTATTTCTACGCCATAGGCGCCTATGTTCTGCATGGGTGCGGCACCCACACAGCCGGGTATCAGCGACAGGTTTTCTATGCCGCCATAATTCTTGGCTATGCAGTATAGCACAAACTCGTGCCAGTTTTCACCGGCATTGGCTTTCACATCTACATGGTGGTGCAGCCTGTTTACTACTTCTATTCCCTTTATGGCGTTGCGCAATACCAACCCCTCAAAGTCTTTTGTAAAAAGCATATTGCTGCCTCCGCCCAGTATCAGGATGTTTTCTGCAAGCAGTCCGTGCTTTACCAGCAATTCCTGTAGTTGTTGCACATCTGTTGCTTCGGCAAAGCTGCTTGCCCGTGCCTGCAGCCCGAAGGTGTTATATGGCTGTAGTTCCTTATTCTGCTGAATATCCATTGGCCCTTATTCTTCCGTTCTGCTTATTTCTTGCTCAGTTTTACTACCGGCACTATCATCTCTTCCAGCGATATACCTCCATGTTGAAAGGTATTCCTGAAAAAGCTTACAAAGTGATTGTAGTTGTTCGGGTATATCAGGAATTTATCTTCCTTGGCAAATATGTAAGAAGAGGTCAATGAAGTCTTAGGCAGCATGATCTCTTCAGGATTTTTTACCGCATACACATCCTTCTCCTCAAAGTTCAGGTTCCTGCCTGTTTTGTAGCGGATGTTGCTGGTAGTTTGCCTGTCACCTATGCACTTGCTCGGGTCTTGTACGCGCACGGTGCCGTGGTCGGTCGTTATCAGCAGGTTAATATCTTTTTCTGCCAGTTTTTTCAGTGCGTTGTGCAGCGGGGAGTGCTCAAACCAGCTGGCTGCTATGGAGCGGTATGCCGCTTCGTCGCTTGCCAGTTCTTTCAGCACCTCCATTTCTGTGCGGGCGTGGCTCAGCATATCTACAAAGTTGTAGACTATGGCTGTTAGCTTATTGTTCAGGCTGTTCAGTATGTTGTTTTCCAGGGCCTCCGCATCGCGGTGGTTGGTTATTTTTATGTATTGGTGCTTTATGCTGTCGCGGAAGTTCCTGCCCAGTAGGTCGGTAAGAAATTCGCCCTCGTGCATGTTCTTCCCTTCCTCATCATCATCATATATCCATTTGTCGTTGAATTTCTTTTGGATCTCCAATGGCATCATACCGGCAAATATGGCATTGCGCGAGTATTGGGTTACCGTCGGCAAAATGGCATAAAAAGTTTCCTCCTCGTCTATCCTGAAAAGGTTGGACACCATGCCTTGAATCGCTTTCCACTGGTCGTAGCGTAGGTTATCTATCAATAGCAAAACTGTCGGCTTGTCCTGTTTCAGCAGGTCAAACAACTTTGTTTTCAATAGTGTATGGCTCATAACCGGAGCATCAGGTCCCGGCTCTTTTTTCAACCAGTCTTTGTAGTTCTTTATGATGAACTTGTTAAACTCCCTGTTGGCTTCCTGCTTTTGGGCATCAAACACGGTTTTCATCTGCTCCGCATTAGATGCGTCCAGTTCCATCTCCCAGTATACCAGCTTTTTGTACAGCTCTGCCCAGTCTTTGTAGTCCAGCCTGTCCTGCATGCGCATAAATAGGCTCTGGAACTCTTTCTGGTAGTTCGACGATGTTTTTTCTGTTACCAGCCTGTCATTGTCTATTATCTTTTTCAGGGTAGATAGCAGCTGCTGAGGCTTTACCGGTTTTATCAGGTAGTCCGATATCTGTGAGCCTATGGCATCTTCCATCAGGTTCTCCTCCTCGTTCTTAGTTATCATTACGCAAGGCAGACGGCTGTTCTTCTCCTTTATGCGCATCAGCGTTTCCAGTCCGGTCAGCCCGGGCATGCTTTCGTCCAGGAACACCACATCTATTTGTTCGGTATCTACCTTGTCTATGGCATCCTTACCATTGGTTACAGGTATTACGTTGTAGCCTTTGTCTTTCAGGTATAGTATCAGTGGCTTCAAAAGATCTATCTCATCATCTGCCCATAGGATATTTATGCTCATTGCTTGTTTTTTAGCTGTTAAGTTTCGGTACTGCTAATAAGGTAAAATAGAAGCAAATATTGTCTGCTGTTAACAAATACTTACTAAGACCTTCGCGGTAGTGTAGTCTTAATCTGTTCACCAAACGGGCCAGTAGCCTTTAACCTATTGCCTCATCCAGGTTTGGCATGCCAAACCTGTTCAGTGTGTTTATATGCGAGCGCACCGCCTGTAAAAAGGTTTTGTTCTCCATATACGGCACTCCGTATTCCGCTGCCGTTGCCTTTACTATTTCCGATATGGCAGGGTAGTGTACGTGGCATATTTTAGGGAACAGGTGATGCTCTACCTGATAGTTAAGCCCGCCTACATACCAGGTTACAAACTGATCGTCTTTAGAGAAGTTGACCGTTGTATTCATTTGGTGCACCGCCCAGCTGTTTTCTATATTGCCCGAAACAGGGCATGGCAGCGGGTGCGTGGTGCCTTCTACAGTGTGCGCCAATTGAAATACTATCGTCAGTACAAATCCGGCAATCATGTGCATGAGCATAAACCCGGCCAGCAAATGCCAGAAAGGCACTCCGAAAACCAGCGTAGGTATTGCCAGCATGGCTATTACATATACTACTTTGCTTACTACTATTTTCAGCAGTATTATCCTGCTTTTCTTTTCAGATTCTTTATTTACCCCATTGGCAGTGTATCGTGCAAACTGGAAGAAGTCCTTTGCCAGCACCCAATAGATGGTCAGCAGGCTGTAGAGAAAAAAGGCATAGTAGCTTTGGTACCTGTGCACCGGCTTTACTTCGTTGTGCGGCGACATCCTGAGTGCCAGTTTGTCTGCTATATCCTCGTCCATGCCCACTACATTGGTATATGTATGGTGCAGCAGGTTGTGCTGTAGCTTCCAGTTAAATACCGATCCGCCCACCAGGTTCAGGGTGTGGCCCATCCAGTAGTTTACACTTTGGCTGGTAGAGTATGCTCCGTGGTTGGCATCATGCATTATGCTCATGCCTATTCCTGCCAGGCAAAAGCCCATGATGCTCCAAAGAGCAAGGCTTATGGGTAATGAGGGCTTGAAAATAAGGATAAGGATAAAGGGAATAAGGTAGCCTGATAGCAACACTATTGTTTTTGCAATCATAGTGCTGTTCGCATGTCGCGAAATGCCATTTGCGGTAAAATATTCGTTTACCCTTTCTTTCAGTGTGTCGAAAAATAAAGTCTGACCCTTATTTACGAAACGGATTTGTTTTTTTACTTCCATTAATAAGTCGCGCATTTCGGTTGGCGCGTGCTCTAAACGTGAATATAGCTATTATAATATGCGTTCTGATCAAAATGTCGATTCTATGCTCATTTATTAACCTTTGCTTTATATCGCTGAGGGTAAAAATTGATGGTGTTTTCTGATGGTAGCTTTATGGGTGTGCTGGGGGTAAATTGATGGTGTTAAATGAGGGTATTTCTTGAGGGTAAATGATGGGGTGATTTTGGTTTGTGCTGAGGGTATTTTTATTGTTCATTTATTGCTTCCAGGTGTATCTGTTTAGGGCAGCTTTTGTCTTTAGAAAATTACTTTTTTTTGTCCGTTTTTTATCCCGGTAATATTCTTCTTAATAAATTGATTATCAGTATATCACTATGCTTTTTGGTCTTTTAGAAGATTATGCATTTTGGGTGATTTCTGTTTATCTCCAAATGCTTTTTTTGTCCGCTTGTCAAAGAAGGTGTCGCTGAGGGGGTAAAATTGACTTGGAGAGATGTTTTCTGAGGGTTTGTTTATTGTCCATTTATTGATTTCTGGCTTACCTGTTTAGTGCAACTTTTGTCTTTAGTCATTTACTTTTTTTTGTCCAATTTTTGTCCCGTTAATGCTCTTGTAAAATAATTGATTATCAGTATATTAATATGCTTTATTGTCTTTTAGAAGAATACACATTTTGGGTGATTTCTGTTTACTTGCCAATGCCTTTTTTTGTCCGCTTATCAAAGAGGGTAACGCTGAGGGTAAAATTTGACTTGTAGAGCTTGTTTTCTGAGGGTGTTTTTTAAGTGTGGCATTGAGGGTCTTTTATGTCTGTAAATAATAGTTTTGCTGAGGGTAAAATAGCATGCTGCAAAGAGGGGAAACCTGAGGGTAAAATCATGCTTTTTATTATACGCTAAATACACTTTCATTCCTCAATTTTTGATTTTTATCAAAATCGTCACAGTCTTTTATCCTGCCTGTTTTATGTAAAGAACGATTTAGGCAGCCTTGTATATTTTAGAATCAAAAAACCTGCCAAAGTATACTTCCTACATTGCAAAATTTGAAGAACTGACAGATTGCCATATGCGTGGGTAACAGGTTTTTACAAAACGCAAAATCTTTGCACTTTCCTTAAGATATGGTAAGAAGATCTGTCAGTAACGTTAAAAGTTTTTTTATTTCCATGATAAATTTCAACTTACAGCGCATGAAACAACAGATACTCCTTCTTTTTATTCTTCCGGCATTAATGTTCATCAGTGGTTGCGATAGGAAATCCTGCGACGACGCCCAGTGCAATTACCGTCAGCAATGTATCAGTGGCCAGTGCTACTGCAACAATGGATATGAAGGTAGTGCCTGCGAAACCGAGGCATACAAGAAATATGTCCGATCTTATCTCGTTTACGAAAACTGTGCACAGTCCACGCCAACAGTAGGCCAGTATTCCTCTACTATATACAACGACCCTTCGTATATCAATAAAATTGTGATTACTAACTTTTTAGGGCAGGGGTTTTCTGTTGATGCTTACATCACTACCGATGGAAACAATAAAGGAAATGCAATTGCAATACAAAACCAGAACTTAGGTGGTTTCATAGTAGAAGGATACGGCACATTTGATGAGTACAACAAACGCCTTACCATGAATGTAAACTACACCTACAACTTCGAAAGCAAAAGCTGCACGCACACATTCTATCCAAACTAATCGGAGAAGCAGGACGGCCGGATGGTCTAGTCCAGGTTTACGTCTATTACACTTTCTACAGGGATAAATACGCCCCCTTTCAGTATTACGTAGCGCTCGGTATATGCCCATACCGTTGTTTCTACTTGGCGCTGGCCTTCGGTAGTGGCAAAAAATATCTTCACTTTATTATGATACCCATTGCCCAACAGCATAGCGCGGTACAATTTCTTGTCATTGTTTTTTCGTTGGTCTATGGTTAGGTTATTGCGCTCACTTGCGAAAGAACACGCAGGGATTAACTCTTTGTCTATGCTTAGTGCTGACATTATCATAATTAGTATTTTCGTCTAGTTCATTAACATTTACGCACCTATACTGCAAAAGTTACACAATAGCCGCAGCACTGTAATAGAATTTTAGTTTCATTTGACCTCAGAAAAACAGACAGTTATGAAATTTGGCACCAAGGCTATACATGCAGGCGCAGAACCGGACCCAAGCACCGGCGCTATAATGACTCCCATATACCAGACCTCTACTTATGTGCAGGAGGCTCCCGGCAAAAATAAGGGCTACGGATATGCACGTGGCAAAAATCCGACACGTGCCGCACTCGAAAAAAATATAGCTGCGCTCGAAGACGGCAAGTATTGCCTTTGCTTCAGTTCTGGCATGGGCTCTATGGATGCGGTAATGAAAATTTTGCGCCCCGGCGATGAGGTGGTTACGGGCGATGACCTGTATGGTGGTAGCTACCGTATGTTCACACAGATATTTGCAAACTATGGCATCAGGTTTCACTTTATAGATATGACCAATGTCGCCAATGTGCGCGCTGCGGTTAATGAAAATACAAAGCTGATATGGGTAGAAACGCCTACAAACCCGACTATGCAGATAGTGGATATAGAAGCCTGCGCAGCTATAGCTAAGGAGAAAAATATACTGCTTGCCGTAGACAATACATTCGCCTCCCCTTACCTGCAGAATCCGCTTGCACTTGGTGCAGATATAGTCATGCACAGTGTTACCAAATACTTGGGCGGCCATAGCGATGTGGTCATGGGTGCTTTGGTTATGAACGATGATGCGCTGTACAGCAAAATCTCCTTTATACATAACTCGTGCGGAGCCACACCGGGGCCTATGGACTCATTTCTGGTGATGCGCGGCATCAAAACCCTGCACCTGCGCATGGAGCGCCATTGTTATAATGGGCGCAAAGTTGCAGAGTTCCTGCGCCACCATCCTGCTCTGGAAAAAGTCTACTGGCCGGGTTTCGAAGACCACCCCAACCACGACATAGCAAAGAAACAAATGCGTGACTTTGGTGGTATGATTTCCATAGTGTTAAAGGATAAAAGCATAGAAAACACTTTCCGCATAGCTTCTTCTTTTCATGTATTCTCCCTGGCAGAGTCGCTGGGCGGTGTAGAAAGCCTTATCAATCATCCTGCTACCATGACACACGCCTCTATACCAAAAGCAGAGCGCGAGCGTGTAGGTGTGGTAGACAATTTATTGCGTCTGAGCGTGGGTGTAGAAGATGTAGAAGACCTTATTGAGGATTTAAAACAGGCCTTGGGTTAATTTTATATACTCAAAAAGCCGATTTTTAGTCACTAACCCTATCTTCGCGCACGTTTCTATCAATAAAATATCAAAATACTTATATGCTATTTGACCTTACAGAAGAGCAGTTAATGATTAAGCAGGCAGCTCGCGACTTTGCCCAAAACGAATGTAAACCGGGTGTTGTGGAGCGCGACGATCATCAGTCTTACCCTACAGAACTGGTAAAAAGAATGGGTGAGCTGGGCTTCCTGGGTATGATGGTAGACCCTAAATACGGCGGTGGCGGTATGGATACCCTTAGCTATGTGTTGGCGCTGGAGGAAATTTCTAAAGTAGATAACTCTTGTTCGGTTATCATGAGCGTAAACAACTCGCTTGTTTGCTGGGGCCTTCAGGAGTTCGGCACCGAGGAGCAAAAGCAAAAATACCTGACACCACTAGCCAAAGGTGAAATCCTGGGCGCATTTTGCCTGAGTGAGCCGGAGGCCGGTAGCGATGCTACCTCTCAGCAAACTACTGCAAAGGATATGGGCGACCATTACCTGTTGAACGGTACAAAAAACTGGATAACAAACGGTGGCATGGCTACTGTTTACCTGGTTATAGCGCAGACATATCCAGAGAAAGGACACAAAGGCATCAACGTATTGATTGTAGAGCGCGACATGCCGGGCTTCGTTATCGGGCGTAAGGAAGATAAGCTGGGTATCCGTTCTTCTGACACGCATACGCTTATGTTTACCGATGTAAAGGTTCCTAAGGAAAACCGCATAGGCGAAGATGGCTTTGGCTTCAAATTCGCTATGAAAACACTTAGCGGAGGCCGTATTGGTATCGCCGCCCAGGCTTTGGGCATAGGTGCCGGTGCTTACGAGCTGGCAGTTGACTATTCTAAGCAGCGCAAGGCTTTCAAAACAGAGATCATCAACCACCAGGCTATTGCATTCAAGCTGGCTGATATGGCTACAGATATTGAGGCTGCCCGTTTGCTGGTGTACAAATCTGCTTCCCTGAAAGACGAAGGCAAAAACTATGACTTGGCAAGCTCTATGGCTAAGCTGTATGCTGCCGAAACTGCTATGAAACACACCGTAGAAGCGGTACAGATACATGGTGGCTACGGATTTGTAAAAGAATACCACGTAGAGCGATTGATGCGCGATGCAAAGATCACACAGATATACGAGGGCACCAGCGAGGTACAAAAAATCGTTATCTCCCGTTCAGTATTGTCATAAGCTTACAGCTACTTTATATCAAAAGGCCCTCCCCGGAGGGCCTTTTGTGTTTTTGCCTTGTTAATATTCCCAACTATTAGCGGTTCAGGATGCTGCAAAACGCCACTGATATAAAAAACGCTATTTTTACACGGTGAATAATCAAAATCCTCAGGAACATGCCGGTGAAATGTTCCACGATAGTGCTCTTAGGAAGACTACTCCCTTTCAGCACTTTTCAGTAGCGCTCATAGCAGGTGTTTTGGGCATGCTTGTAGCTAAGTATTACTTCCGCTCAAATGATGGGGTGGGTTTTATGGGCTGCTTCGGGCTTATGTTTTATGCATTGTTCAATCCCTGGTTGTTTATGCTGGCCGCCAATTCATTAAAGTATTTCCTCACTTCACTGTCGTTGTATGTTTTGCTTACACTGTTCATGTTTGGGGCCATCTACTTTTTTACGGGCGAAAGCATCATGAACAAATGGGACCTGCGCATTATCATCATTTCTGCCACTTTCTTTTATTTCGTGGCGTTTGGCATGATGCGCCTTTTAAAACTTATTTTGGATACAGACGACGACAAACTATAGGAGAGCAATATGGCATCGACAAAAGATACAATACTGGAGATAAGGAATATTTTTTCGGCCTACCTGGAGCAGAAAGACCTGCGAAAAACCAGTGAGCGCTTTGCCATACTGGAAGAAATATACTCCCGCACCGACCATTTCGATGCAGAGGCACTGTATGTAGAGATATTGAAAAAGGGATTCAATGTAAGCCGCGCCACGGTGTACAATACACTGGAGCTATTGGTTAGCTGCGATCTGGTAAAAAAACACCAGTTTGGTAAAAACCAGGCCCAGTACGAAAAAAGCTATGGCTACAGGCAGCACGACCATATTATATGTGTCGATTGCAAAAAGGTGGTGGAGTTCTGCGACCCACGCATCCACCAGATCAAAAGCATGATGGGCGATTTGCTGAATTTTAAGATTACGCACCACTCGCTGAATCTTTATGGCGTTTGTGGCAGTTGCCAGTTGAAGCGCGACATAGCAACTACGGCTATTGCAAAATAAAAAAGAGGTCGCCCAACCATCTCGGACAACCTCTTCATAAAAAACAAAGCAAAAGTTTTAATCGGGAAACTGAGAAAATTTGAACGAAAACAGTTTCCTTTTTATAACAGACCGTTTCAAGTCAAAAACGGTTGCTTAGAAGGTAAGACTGGCACCTGCGCCATTATCTATCGCACCCAGCTCAAGTCTAAGTTTGTAGTGCGGGTACCTTGTTTTTATATCATGTATGCATTTTACGCCCAGTGTGGTTAGTATGGCAGATACTGCAAGTGAGCCTGCGCCTACGCCTATCAGTATTTTACCGTTCCTGTCCCAACGTTTTGCGTACTGTGCACGTTGTTCTTTGTTAAAGTGAGCCGAGTAATCCGGTGCTTTATTAGCTTTTACCAAACCTGCAGCAAGGCAGCTTCCACCTACTACACCCAATACGCCACCTTCTATAAGGTATAGCTTGGCGTGCGTTTGCAATTTATCATAATTGATAAGGCGAACAGATGAAGGAGTTTTGTAACGTGAATCTTCTTGTGTTTGCGATGAAACATTTTTCGCTACAAGGAGTATAAGAAGAAGAGCAACTATATTTTTCATATTACTTACTGTGTTTTGCATACCTGTAAAGTAGTATCGTTAAATGTTTTTGTCAAGCATTTGTGTAACCTTTTTTATTATTTCGCGTAGGGGTGTTTTTTATTCCTTTTGTCGCGAATCGACTGAAATCGTTACAGGGCCATCGTTTACGAGCGCTACAGACATGTCTGCGCCAAACTCGCCCGTCTGGATTTTTCCGGCAAGCGCTTCCATTTTTAACAAAAACTGTTGGTACAGCGGTATAGCTATATTAGGTTTTGCCGCCTTTATAAAGGAAGGCCGGTTTCCTTTTTTGGTTGCTGCATACAGCGTAAACTGGCTTACAACCAGTATTTCCCCTTTTATATCCAGTACGCTCAGGTTCATCAGCCCTGCCTCATCGTTGAATATGCGCATGTTCACCACTTTGGCGGCCATCCATTCTATATCCTCTTGGGTATCCTCTGCTTCAAACCCCACCAGCACCAGCAGCCCCTGCCCGATAGCGCTCTTCACTACTCCTTCTATAGTTACACTAGCCTCTTTTACCCTTTGTATTATTACGCGCATTTCTTTTTGGTTTCCTGATTCAATATTAATGTAATCAGTTTGTCTTCCCTATTTGCAACAAACCACACCAAACACCCGTCTGTTGATGGTTAAAAGGGATGCATCTTGATTTTTCCCATAAATTATTTACTTTCAGCATCCGAAGATGTTCTGTCCATGAAGAAAATTTTATACATCACCATTGGTCTCCTTGCTGCTCAGGCATCACACGCTCAGGCATTGTTCTATAACAATGGTGCCGATGTGCATGTGTCCGATGGTGCCTTCATGATCGTAAAGACAGGCTCTGTACAAAATGCCGCAGGCACCATTACCACCAACGGAACCGTAGTGGTAGAGGGCAACGTGCAAAATGATGCTACCATCACCGCCTCCGGCGATACCATCCGCCTTACAGGCGATTGGATAAACAATGGTGCTTATGCAGGTGCATCAGCCAGCACCGTAGATTTCTTCGGAGGCGCACAGTCGCTTACCGGCACACAAAAAACCGTTTTTGTCAATGCCAATCTTTTGGGTGGCAACACAGTTAAGACCCAAACGATAGACCAGGAAGTTTCAGGCATATTGAATCTGTCCAATGCCGAATTGGCTACGGCAGACTTCGAAATGCTTGTAAGCAATAACAGCACTACGGCCGTTCAACGCCAGGCGGGTTTTGTTTCCAGCCTCAACCAGGGTCGTCTTTCGCGCCGCACCAATGCTACTGCGGCTTATTTTTTCCCAACAGCATCTCCATCCAGCTTGGGTACTCCATTGTACCGTCCGGTTGAGTTTAGGCCTTCATCAGCTACAGCCAGCATTTATGGCGTGCGTACCATCAAGGGCGATGCTACTCTGGATGGGTTCGATGTTACACTCTTCGACGATAGCCTGTGTAAGGTAAACCCGAACTTCTATCACCACCTGCACCAAACCTTGGGCAATAACCCTGCTTCTATTACCATGTTCTACGACCAGTCTACCGATGGCGGTTGGAACACGCAGGCGCATTGGGACAACACCCGCTGGGCAGATATGGCCAACAATTCCATAGGTTCAGGACAGGGTTTTACCACTACTACCGTGAGCACATGGAACAACTTTACGCCAATACAGTTTGCTTTGGCTAACAAGAAATTTACCATAGATGCCGGCGATGATGTGCTGTTAGCCGAAGGCGAAACAGGGCAGTTTCAACCGATTATCCTGAACGTAGTCGGCCCTACTTACGAGTGGTCTCCGCCTACATACCTGGCTTGCACCGATTGCCCTACCCCTGATGTTACCCCTTCCGAAAACACCACCTATCAGCTATTGGTTACCGATGCTTCCGGCTGTACCGCTACCGATTCAGTACGTGCGCTTATCATCAACGATGTATTGCTATTGCCTACAGGTTTCTCGCCAAACAGCGATGGGGTAAACGATTTATTCCGCGCGGCCAACAAGAACCTTAAAAAACTGGTGTTACAAGTCTACAACCGTTGGGGCGAAAAGGTATTTGAATCAGTTGGACCTAAAGACGGCTGGGATGGTTTCTACAAAAACAGCGAACAGGCAATAGGCACCTATACATGGCGCGCCGAATACCAGACCACCAACATGAAAAAGGCTAAGTTCGAAAGCGGCAACGTTACCCTTATCCGCTAAGCAATTTTCTTTTTTAAGAAGCCTCTCCCTCTTCATCCGGCCTCAGCCGCACTATCACCCAAAACATCAGCACATCAAACAATATATGCGCGGTTATGGCCGACCATATACCATACAGGTAATACAAGTATCCGAACCCGGCACTCACTAGTATCAAGAACAGGCCATAGATAAACAACATCACCTTTTTCGGGTTCAGGTACCCGTGCAGCAGCACAAACAATATAGCCGTGGGCCATACAAATATCCATTGCTGTATAGCACCTCTGAATAGTATTTCCTCGCCCACTCCGGCACAGGTAGAATAGAATCCGATATGGAATATACTTGGCTTTGCTTTAGAGAAAAGCTCGCTGAACAGCAGGTTAAATTTGCTCATGCTCTTGCGTTTCACCAGCAATAACCCAAGCCCTCCGGCCCCAAGGCCAAAAACCGAACCATACAGTAGCTGTTTCCACCATACCGATCCGGTCCACAAAAATTCGGTAATTGTTTTTTTACCGCTGAAGTGGATGATCATAAAGCCCAGCGCACCCATCCCTAAAATGTTGAGCAAGCTGAGGTAAAACAAAGATTGGCGCGAAAATTTGACTGGCATTAACCGTTTAATTCAAAAGCAATATAATTTGTTTGATATGATGATGCAATTCTATACTTGTTCACAGTTGCTTCATTTCCTTTGTTTATCGCAATATTCATACAACAGGCGGCCTTTAGAAAAGGTTGTTGCTCCTCTGGTTAAACGGTATGCAGTGCTTTTATTTCACAACAGGGCCAAAACATCTGCCGCTATATTCCGCAACTATGGCAAAGAATTTATAACATTGCTACATGCTGATTTTACGTTCAGAAAATTTGGTGAAGAGCTATAAGGGCCGAACGGTTGTTAATGAGGTGAGCGTGCAGGTGCAGCAGGGCGAAATTGTTGGTTTGCTTGGTCCTAATGGCGCAGGTAAAACAACCACGTTCTATATGACTGTTGGTCTCATCACACCAGATGCCGGCAGGGTTTATCTGGCAGATAAGGATATTACTTCATTGCCGATGTATAAGCGCGCACAGGCAGGCGTGGGGTATTTACCCCAGGAAGCCTCAGTTTTCCGCAACCTCAGTGTAGAGGATAATGTGGCAGCTGTGCTCGAAATGACAGACCTTTCCAAGTCGCAGCAAAAAGAAAAGCTGGAATCACTACTATCCGAATTCGGTCTGAATCGCGTACGCAAAAGCATGGGAAATGTACTGAGTGGTGGCGAGCGCCGTCGTACAGAAATAGCGCGGGCATTGGCTACAGACCCTAAGTTTATCTTACTGGATGAGCCTTTCGCTGGTATAGACCCGATTGCAGTAGAGGACATTCAAGGTATCGTAGCACGACTAAAAGAAAAGAACATAGGAATACTCATAACCGACCACAACGTACAGGAAACCCTTTCTATCACCGACCGGGCATACTTATTGTTCGAAGGAAAGATATTGAAACAAGGGGTGGCCGAAGAACTTGCGGAAGATGAAATGGTGCGCAAGGTGTATCTCGGCCAGAACTTTGTATTGAGAAGAAAAAATCTCTAGACAAAAGCTATGCTCAAGTGGATCGCCGATAACTATATATCCTGGAAAATTCCCTACCTGCAAACCATCAGGCAAAATGCAGTGCCGATGCAGCGGGCACAGTTCGGTATATTGCTTAACCTGGCAAAAGACACCGAGTTTGGTACCAGGCACAGTTTTCGCAAAATCACTTCACACAAAGAATTTCAAGCCAATGTGCCGCTTCATACTTATGAAGACCTGCAACCTTCTATAGATAGAATGATGCGTGGAGAGCAGAATATACTGTGGCCTGGCGAGGTTACATGGTTCTCAAAAAGCAGCGGAACTACAGCGCGCAGCAAATTTATACCGGTTAGCAAAGAGGCGATGGCATTCGGCAACTACAAGGCCGGCCGCGAATTACTGGCTTCCTATTTTGCGCAGAAGCCGGGTAATAATCTCTTCTCGGGCAAGCACCTGATTATGGGTGGTTCATTGAATAGCTTTGAGCATAATCCCAAAGTACAGGTCGGCGATGTGTCTGCCGTACTTATGAAAAACATTACACCATGGGTTCAGCTCCTGCGCACGCCTTCTCTCAAAATTGCATTGATGCCTACCTGGGAAGATAAGCTCGAGGTAATGGCCCAACAGGTAAGCAAACAGAGCATCACAGGGCTTACAGGCGTTTCTACCTGGACCTTGTTATTGCTAAAGCGCATATTGGAAATAACAGGCAAAAGCACCATCGCTGAAGTATGGCCCGATATTCAGCTGTTTATTCACGGGGGTGTAAATTTCGAACCATACCGTGCACAGTTCAATCAACTGATAGGTGAGGAAATGACCTATATCGATTCCTACAATGCTTCAGAGGGGTTTTTCGCCTTTCAGGATACTGCCGAAAAGGGCGATCTCTTACTGCCCAAGCATGGAATTTTCTTTGAGTTTATCCCTGTAGAAAATGCCACGGCTACAAACCCACAAGCGCTCACACTGGAGCAGGTAGAGGTCGGTAAGGTTTACGAAATAGTCATCTCTACCAACGGCGGCCTGTGGCGCTATAGGATTGGTGACACAGTGCGCTTTGTTTCTGTCAATCCGTACCGTGTGGTAGTAGCAGGACGCACAAAACAGTATATCAATATCGTAGGCGAAGAGCTTATGGTGCACAATGCAGAGGCCGCCCTTACCAAAACCTGCAAAGCCATGGGGGTGAATGTCCGCGACTTTTCAGTAGCGCCTATCCCACTTACACTATCTCAAACAGGTGCACATGAATGGGTTGTCGAGTTTAGCAATATGCCTGATAGCCCTGAAGCCTTTGCGCAGATGCTTGACAACGAACTGCAGCAAGCCAACTCCGACTACGAAGCCAAGCGTCGCGGCAGCATGGCCCTTGGTATGCTGAAGCTTACAGTTGTTAAACCCGGCCACTTTCAACAATGGCTGAAAGCCAAAAACAAGCTCGGAGGCCAGCACAAAGTACCCCGCCTTAGTAACGACCGTACGGTATTGGAAGAAATCCTCGCAATGAGATAAATTGCATGCTCAACACGCACCCAATCATGCTCACAATAAATAATTTCATCAACGGCCAATACCTGGCGGCATCATCAATCGCCACTTTTCAAAACATAGAACCCGCCATTGGTCAACCGTATTCGACTATACCCGATAGCGATGCCACAGATGTAGCGCTTGCCGTAGCCGCTGCACAAGACGCGTTCCCTTCCTGGAGCGAAGCTCCACTGGAACAACGCGCCGCCATCATGAACAAGATGGCCGACCTCATAGAGGCACGGCTTGAAGAGTTTGCACAGGCCGAATCCCGCGATAGCGGCAAGCCCATCAGCACAGCGCGCACAGTAGATATTCCGCGTGCCATCTCCAACCTGCGCTTCTTTGCATCAGCAGCTACACAGTTTGCCAGCGAAAGCCACTACTCACCACAGCAGGGTATTAACTATACACTGCGCCAGCCGATAGGCGTGGTAGGTTGCATCTCTCCCTGGAACCTGCCGCTATACCTCTTTACCTGGAAAATCGCCCCTGCCTTAGCATCAGGTAATTGCGTAGTGGCCAAGCCATCAGAAATTACACCTTACACCGCTTTCCTTTTGGGCGAAATATGCCAGCAGGCTGGTTTGCCTTCCGGAGTACTGAATATATTGCATGGCTATGGCTACAAAGTCGGCCAGGCTATCGTAGAGCATCCGCACATCAAAGCCATTTCATTCACAGGTGGCACCGAAACGGGTAAACGCATAGCCACTACTGTAGCGCCTTTGTTCAAAAAAACATCTCTGGAGCTTGGCGGCAAAAACCCGACCATCATTTTCGATGATTGCGACTTCGACCACACGGTAAGCGAAGCCGTGCGCGCAGCATTCAGCAACACCGGACAGATATGCCTTTGTGGCTCCCGCATCTTTGTGCAGCAGGGCTTGTACGATAAATTTAAAGAAGCCTTTGTGGCAAAAGTAAAACAGTTGCGCACCGGAGATCCGCTAGATACCGCGACACAAGTTGGAGCCATCACCTCTCAGTCGCATCAGCAAAAAATACTGTCGTATATCGCTCTTGCCAAAGAAGAGTGTGGAACTATTTTGTGCGGAGGGGATACAATCGATATTCCTGGCCGCTGTAGCTCCGGCTATTTTATTCAACCTACGGTCATAGAAGGTTTGCCTGTAATCTGCCGCACTCAGCAGGAAGAAATTTTTGGTCCGGTAGTCACGCTTACCTCATTTGATACAGAAACCGAAGTGTTAGCCATGGCAAACGATACACCTTATGGCCTTGCCGCCAATCTTTGGACTGCAGATATCAGCCGTGCACACCGCATGGCGCAGCAATTACACTTCGGCATAGTATGGGTCAACGCATGGATGATGCGCGACCTGCGCACGCCTTTTGGAGGAGTAAAGAACAGTGGCGTAGGCCGCGAAGGTGGTTTCGAAGCCATGCGCTTCTTTACAGAAGCAAAAAATGTATTTATTCGCTATTGAAAGAACAGTAAAGTCATGGAAAACAAACTGCCAAAGCCAATGGGGCTTTACCCTGTAAGCCGCAAAGTAGGGAACCTCTTATTTGTTAGTGGCCTCGGCCCGCGAGAAGCAGGGACTGATAATATCCCCGGACTGGAGCGCGATAAGTACGGCAACTACCTCAACTTCGATTTCGAAGCGCAGGTGCACTCTGTTTTCAGGAATGTAAAGACCGCCTTGGAAGAAAGCGGCAGCAGCTGGGATAAAATTGTAGACGTTACCGTATTCCTTACAGACATGAAGCGTGACTTCATCACCTTCAATTTGTTGTATGCGCAATATTTTAAAGAGAACCAGCCTTGCCGGACTACTGTAGAGGTAAATGCCCTTCCATCTCCTATAGCAGTAGAGCTAAAGGTTATTGCGGAGGTGTAGTTATAATTATTACTGTAGCCACTCTTTTTTGAACACGCTGTCTAAAGAGGTATAAGGAATCTCCAGGTCATAAGGTCCTTCTGCATACGAGCGTATCTCGTAGTTGTTGTAGTGGAATACTACGCCCTTCTTGCTAAAGAATACATTATTGCTCAGGCTGAATACGCCATCGGTGAAAAAGAAGCCCGCCTCTTCCAGGTTCTCTTTGTCCTTCAGCTTAAAATTTTTACGGAATTGCTTGTCAGCAATTTCCCAAAGCTTTGCAGTGTCCCCATTTGTCAGGAAATCTTTAAGGTATATAGGCTTGTTGTTTGCCAATTCCACATGCGAATAGGAATCATAGCTGTTCGGGTGTGCTCCGCCGGCATACATATATTCTGTTAGGTGTAGGGTTATAAATTTAGGTAGCACCGTATCTACTTTCACCGTTCTGTCGAGTTGCCATCCCCAGCCAAAATCCCCCTCTGCCTTTTCTTTTTCAAAGTCGGCAATGAAGCTTTTTCCTACTGATTTATAATCCGTTTCCACAGTATCCATATACGGTGCAGACAATAGCTGCGCCACAAATTGGTTCAGTCCTTTCACATCTTTTCCTGCGAAAACAGGGAAGTAGAAGTTTGCATTAGCACACGAATCCCCCGTACATCCTGCTGTAGCCAGCTTGAAAGAATCTACCGAATAAGTCAGTTTGCCCTGTTCGGCACCCGGTTTTTTGCCGGTGCAGGCAGCAAGGTAAATAGATAAGATTAGCACGGCCAGGGGCAGCAGTTTGTTCACTGTGTGATTTGTTTGCTGCAAAGGTAGTTTCAGTATAGCGCAATAAGCCAAACCTTAG
The DNA here is from genome assembly GCA_002482725.1 of Bacteroidetes bacterium UBA7692. Classification (GTDB taxonomy): domain Bacteria; phylum Bacteroidota; class Bacteroidia; order Chitinophagales; family LD1; genus UBA7692. The sequence goes on from DLGO01000001.1 coordinate 33,853, forward strand.
TAAAACCTATGCTATACCCCTTCGTGCTTTGAGTATAAAACCATGCACTTTTACAATTTATGGCTAAAACGTTCGTCTTAGGTTTTTCATAGCCGTTAGAATATCTACATATTTGCACCATGGACTTTTCAATTTTTACCACCGCCGACGCGTGGATCAGCTTGCTTACCCTTACCTTTTTGGAAATAGTACTGGGTGTAGACAATATCATTTTTATCTCTATAGTAACCAATAAGCTTCCTGTAGAAAACCAGAAGAAAGCCCGTAACTGGGGCCTTCTTATAGCCCTTGGTTTCAGGATATTGCTGCTGCTATCTATCAGCTATATCATTGGCCTTACAGAGCCGGTTATTACCGTAGCCAATCAGGCATTCTCCTGGAAAGATATCATCCTTATTGCCGGGGGATTCTTCCTCTTGGCTAAGTCTACCTCAGAAATTCACCACAAGGTAGAAGGCAAGGGTCAGGAAGTGCAAGCAAAGGCTGCTTCTTCATTTTTCGCTACTATACTGCAGATAATCATGATTGACATCGTATTCTCATTCGACTCTATACTTACTGCAGTAGGTCTTACCCGCCACATACCTGTTATGATCATTGCCGTTATCCTGGCTATGTTCGTTATGATGATGTTTGCTGGTGGTATCAGCAAGATTATCAATAAGTATCCTACCCTTCAGGTGCTTGCGCTTTCATTCCTTATCATGATAGGTCTTACGCTTATACTTGAAGGTTTCGGTGTGCATGTGAATAAGGCGTTTGTTTATGTGGCAGTTTTGTTCTCTCTTACAGTGGAGTTGCTCAACATACGTTTCAGAACTAAAAACGGTTAATGAATCCATTCCTGATTTCAGCGATTACCATTTTCGCTTACATGGTGTTGGTCTTTATCCTGGCACAGATCCTGCGCAACAATTCTATTGTAGATATTGCCTGGGGCGGAGGATTCATCTTTGCAGCACACGCTACTTATTTCAATGCAGATGAGCACACCTTTGCTGCCAAGCTGGTTACTACACTGGTTATTTTCTGGGGTGTTCGCCTTGGCGCATACCTGCTACTGCGCAACTGGGGTAAGCCGGAGGATTGGCGCTATGCCAACTGGCGCAAAGAGTGGGGCAAATACGCAACCATACGAGCTTTTTTCCAGGTGTTCATGCTACAGGGAGTTATGATGTTTATCATCAGCCTGCCGGTTACAGTAGCTAACTCATACCATGTCATCAATGAGCGCTTTTCTGGGCTGCACCTCTTAGGCTGTATCCTGTTTGCTATCGGCTTTTACTTCGAAGCTGTGGGCGATGCGCAGATGTTTCTCTTCAAGAGCGATAAACGCCATGCAGGCAAAGTAATGAACCGCGGCCTGTGGAGGTTTACACGTCACCCGAATTATTTCGGTGAGGTGTTGATGTGGTGGGGTATATTCTTTATTGCTGCGCCATCAAGCCTTTGGTATATTTCCATCTGGGCACCGCTTACTATTACCTTCTTGCTATTGAAGGTTTCAGGGGTTACTATGCTCGAGAAAAAATACGAAGGTCACGATGCCTATTCCGTATACAAGCAGCATACAAATGCATTCTTCCCTTGGTTTCCCAAGCGAAGTATAGAGCATGCAGAATAATTACCTTGTCTGATTGGTCGTTGCTTCTGTCTTTGCATCAAGGGCTGCCTGCCTCGCCCGCATGGTGTCGCTCATCTTGCTGCTGAAAAATACGAATCCGATTAGCACCGCACAAAATACTACGAGCATTAAGTTGGTTGATTTGTCCGTTTTCATGGTGTGTCTGTTTGATTAATATAACAGAAGCGTTAAGCCAATGTTGTATTAATATTAGCAACCATAGTGCCAACGATTGTTAATGTTATGCACATTCATTTTGGGGCAAATATTCCAAAATACAAAAGCAAGGCGTGGCCTTGCTTTTGCCGGTAGTCATTATTTATGCTAAAAGTGCAAATCCTGTGTATCGCTGCAAAGCAGTAGGGATTTCTATCCCCGAAAGTGTCTGATTATTCTCCAATAGCGCGGCTACAATTCTGGGCAAAGCCAACGCGCTACCATTCAATGTATGTGTCAGGCGCATCTTTTTCTCATCGCGGAATCTTGTCTTCATCCGGTTGCTTTGGAAGGTTTCAAAGTTGGAAACAGAGCTTACCTCCAGCCACCTTTTTTGTGCTGCGCTCCATACTTCAAAGTCGTATGTAAGGGCAGAGCCAAAGCTCATATCGCCACCGCACAGGCGTAGTATCCTGTAGTGCAATCCAAGCTCGTTCAGTATGCCTTCTACATGCGATACCATTTCCTCCAATACTTCATAGCTCTTGTCAGGGTGAACCACTTGTACTATCTCTACTTTGTCAAACTGGTGAACCCTGTTCAGTCCGCGCACATCCTTGCCATAAGACCCTGCCTCGCGGCGAAAGCATGGTGAGTAAGCACAGAATTTAACCGGTAGTGTTTCCAGTATTTCATCGCGTACTATGTTTGTTACAGGTACTTCTGCTGTAGGTATCAGGTAAAATCCATCTACTGTGGCATGGTACATCTGCCCTTCTTTATCAGGTAGTTGGCCTGTGCCAAATGCACTTGCCTCATTCACCATGTGCGGAGGTATCACTTCCATATATCCGGCATCTATTGCCTTATCCAGGAAGTAGCTAATTAGGGAGCGTTGTAGCTTGGCACCTTTTCCTTTGTATACAGGAAATCCGGCTCCGGTTATTTTTACGCCCAGCTCCAGATCAAACAGGTCCAGCTTCTTGGCTATTTCCCAGTGTGGCAATGCTTCAGCATGTAGGTTTGGCTCAGTACCACCCATGCGCACTACCTCATTGTCCTCCGGTGTTTTGCCCGCCGGTACAGAGTCGTGTGGCAGGTTGGGCATCAGCACCAATAGCGCTTGCTGGTTCTTTTCTATTTCTGCAAACTCACCTTCCAATATTTTACTGCGCTCTTTTAGTTCTGCTACACGCGCCTTTTCTTTTTCGGCTTCTTCTTTCTTGCCGCCTTTCATCAGCTCGCCTATAGCCTTTGCTATCTGGTTCTGCTGTGCCAGCAGGTCGTCCAGTTCCCTTTGCGTGCTTTTGCGTTTTTCATCCAGTGCCAGCACTTCATCTACCAGCTGCACATCCTTAAAGTATTTCCTTCCCAGTTTTTCCTTTACTATTTCCGGTGCTGTTCTCAGCGTATTTATTTCTAACATCTTAAATCTTTTTGAACGGTTAAATATATCAATCGGCTAATCTAACTGGCCTCTTACGAAGCATATTTTTTTCTCCTGTAGTAGGTGAATCCTGCGCTCAGCAGGCTTATGATAGCTATAGGCACCACTATATTCATCACCTGCCAGAACACCTTGTCTTCGTTTACCTTTGTAGCATCCAGCAGCCTCAGCTTTACTTCTTTGTTCCTTGTTTCCAGCAGCCCGTCTTCATCGCTCAGGTACTCTATACAGTTTAGTATAAAGTCTTTGTTCGATAGTGTCTGCTGCGTATATGGCTGGTAGCCTAGCGGATAAGCCGTGCCATCCGTTCTTATATCATTCCTCATCACATCTCCATCGGCTATTACAATCATTTTTGATGGCTTGCTCTTTTCCATAAATTTCAGCTCTTTCACAGAGTCGCCTATGGCCAGGAACGAAGGCGATACGCGGTTGGTAAACACCGATTGGAATTCGCCCTCCAGCAATGCAGCAACCGGCAATGCCTGCTGGTTAAAGTATTTGGGGTCTGGTTTATCTGCCAGTATATTAAAGTTCAACCGTGCCGGTGTAAGCAGTGCCTTTGAGTTGTTGGTTGTATGCAGCAATATGGTTTTGCGTACGCCGGGATTCCTCACGGTGTCTATAGTGCTGGCAAACTTTGCAGCTACAGGGTCTAGGTTGCGGTTTATAGCATGGTTGTTATCGCTTATCAGATACGGGAAGTAGTACCAAGGAAACATCTGTGTCTGTGGGGCATTGCCCATGCGGCCTATCACCAGTGGTATGCTGCCGCACAGGTTTATGTCCATCACCAGGTCGGTATTGATACGTACACCGTACTTAAACAACTGGTCGTCCAGATTCAGTTGATTGTCCAGCACAAACTGCCCGGTCAGGTTTTGCTTCAGGCTATCCATATCAGCTGTAGTAGCATCTATCAGCCACAGCAGTTTACCACCGCGCATCAGGTATTGGTCTATCTTATATTTGGTGCGCTCGTCAAATGCTTTTCTTGGCTTGGCTATTATCGCCAGGTCAAATTTTGACGGTATGCTGTAAGCACTATCTATTTCCAGTGCCTGTACCTCATACTTGTAGCTGATCAGTGTGTTGTGTATGTCAGCCAGCTCCAGCCTGTTCAGCTCACCATGCCCTTGCAGGAATACGATACGCGGTGCGCGGTATTGCGTTAGTTTTTTTATGGCATTGGCAAACTTGTACTCCAGTTGTATCACCGAGTTATTCAGCACCTCTTCAGGCGAAAAACCTATCTGGTTTTCCAATAGTTGTACAGGTAGGGTAGTGCCGCCGTATGTCACCAATGCTCCCGGAAAAATGATGCGCTGTGTGCTTTCATTTTTATCCTTCGTCATCAGGTTAGTCGGGCTAAGTCCCTTTTTGCTCAGGTCTTCGTATATCTCTTTCTTTTCTTTTTCTGTCTTGCCTTCCAGCGGGTCGCTAAACTCAAATTGGATGTTCTTGCCACCATAAGCGCGCAGGTTGTTCATCAGGTCGCGTGTGCTTCCTTCCAGTCTTTTAAATCCCGATGGCAGGTCGCCCGCCAGGTATATTTTTATAGTTACCTCATCTTCCAGTTTCTCTATCAGCTTCACTGTTGGTGGTGCCAGCGAGTAGCGTTTCTCTCCCGTCAGGTCAAAACGCATATAGAAAAATGCTGCCAGTACATTGGCAATTATGATTACCGCTACCGTAAGTATCAGTGCGCTGATAGCGTCCTGTTTGCTGCTGTTTTTCTTCTTTACCATTTGCGGCTCTCCAGTACGGTTTTGGTTGAAAAAATAAACAGCCCTATGCAGCCTGCAAAGTATACCAGGTCACGCGTGTCCAATACGCCCTTACTCATAGAGGCATAGTGCGCATTGATACCGAATTGCTCTACCAGGTAATCATTCTTGCCAAAAAATATACCCAGCTTGGCCAGGTAATCAAATGCCTGGTAAATAAAGAAGCAAAGGAATACACCTAATATAAAGGCGACAATTTGGTTGGCTGTTACCGCCGAGCAAAATATGCCGATAGATACAAATACTGCCCCCAGCAAAAATAAGCCGATGTAAGAGCCGATGATGCCACCGGTATCTACATTGCCTACAGGTGTTGCCAACCGGTATATGGTGATGTAATAAATAACCGTAGGCACCAGGGCAAGAAAAACCAAAGCAAGGGAAGCCAGGTATTTACCACCGATTATCTGTATATCGGTTATAGGCCTTGTAGCCAGTAGTTCGTAGGTGCCGGTATTTATTTCTTCTGCAAAGCTGCGCATAGTGATGGCAGGTATCAGGAACATAAATATATAGGGCCCCATATCAAAAAGGGCATCCAGAGATGCATACCCGAAGTCCAGGATATTCGTATCCGGAAATATCCAGATGAACAGCCCCAGCACTAGCAGGAAAACCACCAGTGCTATATAGCCTATCAGCGAGCTGAAAAACTGTTTAAATTCTTTAAGGAAGATTGCTACCATAAGCAGGTGCGAAAATAAGCGCGCGATTCGATTTTTTTAGATATTAAGTGGTCATTCAGGCTAATTCCTCTGTTAAGGTATTACAACCCGCAGTGCTTTATGTACTACATTTAGTTCAAATGGGCCTTCGCCTGCCAGGTCTCCATCCGTTTGCATCTTTACGGTATCGGTACTTTCTACCACTTCTATCTTTAGCGAGCTCGTGGTAAATGTCCATACATCCTTATGTTTTGGCAGGCTGCCATCGTATAGCATGATTATACGCCGCAGCACCTCCAGCTTCGATATATCCTTGGCTATGGTTACATGAAAGAGTCCATCATCGGGCACCGCACCGGGCGTCAATTGTATGCCGCCTCCGCAGTACCTGCCTATCCCGGCTATAGTCATGTATGCTTTTACTATGGCCGACTCCCCATTGGCTGTTATTTTCAGTTGCGGCTTTTGAAACGATACCAGCCAGCGCAGCATGCCCAGCAGGTATGCCACAGGGCCGAATTTCTTTAACCTGGCAGTTCTTTCTACCACATATGAGTCAAACCCGCAGCCTGCAAAATTGATGAAGTATCGCTTTACAGCCTGTCCCTTGTCAAAGCAGTGCACCACCCCTGCATCCTGTAGCATAGTTGTGCCGTTTTTAATGGCGGCTACTGCGCCTTCTATATTATGTGGTATGCCAAAGGTCCTTATCCAGTCGTTGCCTGTGCCTAGTGATATAATGGCTAGCGTTACATCTGTAGATGGGACTATTGTCTGCGTCAGTATTCCATTGGCTACATCGTGCATGTTGCCATCGCCTCCCACGCATATTATTTTCCGGTAGCCTTTTTGTATTGCTTGCAGGGCCAGGTTTTGCCCGCCTCCCGCTTGGGTTGTCAGTTCAAAGTCATAAGGTATCCTGGCATTGTTCAGCGCTGCTTGTACCTTGCTCCATTTGCGGTGCACGGTGCCATTGCCCGATACGGGATTAGCTATTATAAACCAGTTTTGTTGGGCTGTTTGCTCGTTCACGCAGATGCAGGTTGTTTCAGCAATTTAGAATAATCTTTCAGTAACCAAAACGAACCCACAAAACAAATGCCTGCCAATATCACCACCGGAATAAAGATCATGTCGGCAGTATGGAAAAACGGAGCGGTAAACAGACCTATAAGGATCAGCCTGAAGGCAACGTTTGTTACAAAGAAAATACTGCTTACCCTGCCCAGCACATGATTGGGTATGTGGTGAAAAAGGTAGGTGATGCGCAATATCCGTACCCCCGAATTGCAGATGCCTATTACAAAGTTCACCAGCAGGAATAGCATGGTCGACTTGCCCGTAAGCATGGTCAGGTACATGCATCCCGATACAGCGCACAATATGATAAGCCCTTTCAGGTTATTGTTTTCCTTTATTACCATAGATGTAAGGAATCCTGCCAGCAACGCACCTGCCGAAAAGAACATTTCGCTCAGCGCATATACATTGCCCGAAGCATTCAGGAACTTGTCTACAAATATCGGCCCTACATAAGTTCCGAATAGTATCACCGTCAGGAACACCAGCAGCGTCAGGTTGCCGAAGCGGAATACTACCTTGTCATTCCTCAGGAAGTTGATACCCGTAGTCAGTCTTTCCCGCAGCTTCGAGGTGTCCACTTTTTTCTCACTTACAGGCATGGCTTTTATAAAGTAGATCATGATAAATGCGGCTACATAGGTCGCAGCATCTATCGAAAATATCTCATAGATGGTCAATGGCGCTATGCGTACATCTTTCAGAAAACCCATGCCCCATCCGGCAAATTGTGCGCCCTCAAATCCATTTAGCAGTATCGCGCCTATGCCTCCTGCCAGCGTAAAGGATATCTGCCCTTGTATCTCCAGCAGCGATGTTATCCTGCTGTATTCTTCTTTGGGGGTTATCTCCTGTGCGTAGGCATACAGGTTGGGGAAGTGGATGTTGTATATCAGGGCTGTCATGCCAAATGCGCTGGCCACCAGGTACCATGGTAGTTCCTTGTATATAAATCCATAAGTGGATAATCCCGCCAATACCGTAAAGCCTACCACATTCAGTATCAGGAATATCTTTTTGCGGTCGTGCCTGTCTATCAGCGTGCCTGCATATACACCCCAGAATAGGGATATGAATGTGACAGCAAAGTAGATAATGCCGAACAAATCCTCCCGGTGTATAATGCCGGCAAAATACCACGGCACAGCCAGCATCGTTATACCCTGCGATACACCCGATATGGCGTTTGCTATAAGCAGTAAGTAAATAGGTTTGCCGTTTTTCATGTTATAGGCGAATGTGCTGATTTTTAATGAAAACCCAATCGGGTGGTTTTAGTTCATAAAGTTGGCTGCCGCTGTGGCGGCAATTGGTTAACATTGTACTGCCGGTTTATATGCAGCAACTCGATCCCTTAATAGTCAACAAGATTATCAGCTACTGCGAGTACCAGGAGCGCTGCGAATCTGATGTCAAAAAGAAGCTGCGCACCTTGGAGGTAAAGGATGCCGTGCCTTACCTGCAGCGGCTGCGCGATGCCCGTTTTGTCGACGATGCCCGCTTTACGCGTATCTTCATCGATAGCCGCTATAAGCGCTGGGGCAAGAACAAGCTACTGCTGGAGCTCCGCAAGCGCAATATTTCCAAGGATATTTACCAACCTATGCTCGATGAGCTCCAGGACGGTGACGACTATATGCAGGCCATTGAAAATGCAGCTACCAAAAAATGGAAATCCATAAAGGGCAAAAGCCTCATGGAGCGCAAAAGCAAGCTTATCCGCTTTCTGCTGGGCAAAGGTTTCGAAATGGATAAGATCCGGTCTGTGGTCGGCAAGCTGCAGGAATAACCCCTTACTTAATAACCCCAAGCTCCTTACCCACCTTTACAAATGCCTTAACAGCATGCTCCAGATGCTCGCGTTCGTGTGCTGCACTTACCTGTACGCGTATACGCGCCTGACCTTTGGCTACTACGGGGTAAAAGAACCCGATTACATACACCCCTTCATCCAAAAGTTTGGCTGCGAAGTTCTGCGCCAGCACAGCATCGTACAGCATTACAGGTACTATAGGGTGGGTGCCCGGTTTTATCTCAAATCCCGCATCGGTCATTGCCTTGCGGAAGAATATGGTGTTTGCTTCCAGTTTGTCGCGCAGGGCAGTTGATGCGCTCAGCATCTTCAGCACTTCCAGCGATGCGCCAACTATGGCAGGCATCAGGGTATTGCTGAACAGGTATGGCCTGGACCTTTGGCGCAGCAGGTCTATTATTTCCTTTTTACCGGAGGTGAATCCACCACTCGCACCACCCAGTGCTTTGCCCAGGGTGCCGGTTATAATATCTACTTTGCCCAGCACACCACAGTGCTCATGCACACCGCGTCCTGTTTTGCCCATGAAGCCCGTGCTGTGGCATTCGTCGCTCATGATCAGGGCATTGTATTTTTCTGCCAGTGCTACTATTTTATCCATTTGCGCTATGGTGCCATCCATGCTAAACACACCATCTGTTACTATGATGCGCGAACGGTTCTTTTGCGTCTCCTGTAGTTTTGTTTCCAGGTCAGCCATGTGGTTGTGCTTGTAGCGCAGGCGCTCTGCCTTGCACAGGCGCACGCCGTCTATTATAGAGGCATGGTTCAGTTCATCCGATATGATAGCATCTTCTTCACCAAACAGTGGCTCAAACACTCCCCCATTTGCATCAAATGCCGCGGCATATAGTATTGTATCTTCTGTACCCAAAAATTCCGAAAGCTTTGCCTCCAGCTCCTTGTGTATATTCTGCGTGCCGCATATAAAGCGCACACTGCTCAGGCCAAATCCATGGGAGTCCAGAGCATTTTTTGCCGCAGCTATTACCCTTTCGTTGTCAGACAGGCCCAGGTAGTTGTTTGCACAAAAGTTGATTACCTCTTTGCCATTGGCAACTATGTTGGCTGCCTGCGGGCTGGAGATAATCCTTTCCTTTTTAAACAATCCGTTGCGCTCTATTTCTGCCAGTTCTGCGGCTAGTCTTTCTTGTATAGCGTACATAAATATTCTGTAGGTAGTGTTCTGTAAATAGTAATGGTAAGCCTTATTCCCCTAATGAGGATTTAATGATTTCTGCTACCACTTTATTGTCGGCTTTGCCGGCCAGTAGTTTACTTGCAGCGCCCATTACCTTGCCCATTTCTTTTTGCGACTTAGCGCCTGTATCTGCTATTACCTTAGCTACTATGGTGCGTATTTCGTCTTCGCTCATCATAGCAGGCAGGTACCTTTCTATCACGGCTACTTCTTCCTGCTCTTTTACTATCAGGTCGTTGCGGTTTGCTTTCTCAAACTCTGTTATCGAGTCCTTGCGCTGTTTCAGCATTTTTTGCAATATCTGAACACCGCGCTCTTCGGTTACTTCACCCGTGCCGCCTTTTTCTGTTTTAGCCAGCATTATTGCGCTTTTTATTGCGCGTATTGCCCTCAAGCCTGCTTCGTCTTTGGCCATCATTGCTGCTTTCAGGTCTGCGTTTATCTTTTCTTCCAATGCCATGGTACTATCGTTTTTTATGTTGTATTAAGTAAATTATTGTTTGTACTTATCTTATGAAGTCAGCTGCTTGAATACCTCTTCCAGCGAGTAACTCTCTTTGTGCAATTCCAGCAGGGTCAGTTGCCTTTGCTTCGCAAACTCAAATATCTCTTCGCGAATATCTTTTTGCCCTGCTGCGGTAAACTGCCAGTTGCCACCATCCAGCTGCACTATGTGGTTTACACCTTTTATCTCGCTCAGTATGGCTTTCGTCACCGGTTGTTTAAAGGCTGCCGTCACCAGCATCTCATTGTTTATGCGGCTCTGTAGCTGCTCGGTAGTATCATCGGCCACTATCTTGCCCTTATTGATGATAATAACCCTGTCGGCCACGGCCTGCACCTCCTGCATGATGTGCGATGAGAATACCACCGTTTTATCCCTGCCCAGCTTTTTTATCAGTGCGCGTATCTCTACCAGTTGGTTCGGGTCCAGTCCGCTTGTCGGTTCGTCCAATATCAGCACTTCCGGGTTGTGCAGCATCGCTTGCGCCAGCCCTACCCTTTGCTTGTATCCTTTCGATAGTTGGCCTACCTTCTTTCTGCGCTCGGCAGTCAGCCCTGTGGCTTCCAGCATCTCGTCTATGCGCGACTTTGTTTTGGTACCTAGCTTGTGTATGCCTGCCATAAACTCCAGGTACTCCACCACATACATATCGTAGTATAGCGGGTTGCTTTCCGGCAGGTAGCCTATGTGCTTTTGCGCCTCTATTACATCGGTGGTTATATCCTTGCCGCATACCAACGCCGAGCCTGCTGTCTGTGGCAGGTAGCCCGTCAGTATTTTCATGGTGGTGCTTTTTCCTGCGCCATTTGGCCCCAGGAATCCAAGCACTTCGCCTTTCTTTACTTCAAACGATATATCGTTTACCGCCTTTTGCGGTCCGTATTCTTTAGTAAGGTTTTTAACCAGTATTGACATGTTGCGCTGCTTAAAACTTATATTTCTTCACTTTCAATCCATATTTTTTGGCCTCTGCGCAGCTCACTTTTATGCTGTGCAGCTTTAGCGGTGTGCCCGCCATCCGAAAGTTAGGTGGTATTTTTCCTACCTCGCCTGTAAAGGTAACTTTCAAACCATCTTTTTTTAAAGAATCGGGTAGCTGCCTGCTTATATACCTCTCGTTTGGGTCGGCGTCCGTTATTATCACCACCAAGTCCTCGCTCAGCACTTTTATGCTGCCTTTTACATTCTTTATGGTCTTGTACCATTCAAAATCCTGCGCCTGCACAGCACAGCTTGCCAGCACCAATCCGCATATCAACATTACGTACTTCATATATCCCTTTCTTTTTTTAACACCCCAAATATGTTGCCAAAAATCGGAATCAAACTGTTGATAATCCCTAAACAGCTAAATTTTTATCAATTCCGGGCTGTTACATGTTTCGTCTGAATGTATATTCGCGCCATGAGCACATCGACAACATCACCTGCTATCACATTTCAGGATATTATTTCGCACTGCAAGGAGTATGGCTTCATTTTCCCTTCATCAGAGATATATGATGGCCTTAGCGCCGTTTACGACTATGGCCCTTATGGCATAGAGCTGAAAAACAACCTGCAGCAGTTCTGGTGGAAGTCCATGGTGCAGCTGAACGAAAACATCGTGGGCCTGGATGCAGCTATATTCATGCACCCGAAAACCTGGAAGGCCAGCGGTCACGTGGATGCTTTCATGGATCCTTTGATAGATAACAAAGACTCTAAGAAAAGGTACCGCGCCGATGTGCTGATAGAAGACGCCCTGGCTAAGTTTGAAGACAAAATTGCAAAGGAGGCCGATAAGGCAGCCAAGAAATTCGGCGATACCTTCGACCGCGAAATGTTCCTGAAAACCAACCCCAACGTGCTGCGCACACAGGAGAAGTTCGATGCTACAGAGGCGCGCTTCAAAAAAGCGCTGGAAGACAACGACCTTGCAGAAGTACGCCAGATAATCATAGACCTGGAGATTGCCTGCCCTGTCAGCGGCACCAAAAACTGGACCGAAGTGCGTCAGTTCAACCTGATGTTCAGCACCGAGGTGGGTTCTGTGGCCGAAGAAGCATCTACCATATACCTGCGCCCCGAAACAGCACAGGGAATATTCGTTAACTTCCTGAACGTGCAGAACACTTCGCGCCAGCGCATACCGTTTGGTATAGCGCAGATTGGCAAGGCTTTCCGAAACGAGATAGTAGCGCGCCAGTTCATATTCCGCACACGTGAGTTCGAGCAAATGGAGATGCAGTATTTCGTGCGCCCCGGCTCCGAAATGGAGTGGTTCCACCACTGGAAAGAGTCGCGCATGAAATGGCACCGCAGCCTTGGTTTTGCCGAAACCAACCTTAAGTTTTACGACCACCTGAAGCTGGCACACTACGCCAATGCAGCGGTAGACATACAGTTCAACTTTCCGTTTGGCTTCAAAGAAATAGAGGGCATACACAGCCGTACCGATTTCGATTTGAAGAGCCACCAGGAGCTGAGCGGCAAAAAGCTACAGTACTTCGACCCCGAGCTGAACCAAAGCTACATACCGTATGTGGTAGAAACCTCGGTAGGTCTTAACCGTACCTTCCTTGCACTGATATGCAATGGCCTGAAGAACGAAAAGCTGGAAGACGGCAGCGAGCGCACTGTGCTTCAACTGCCTCCTTTCCTGGCGCCTATCAAAATAGCTGTATTCCCATTGGTGAAAAAAGACGGTCTGCCGGAAAAAGCGCGCGAAATATTCGACGTGCTTAAATTCGACCACCGCTGCTTCTACGAAGAGAAAGACAATATCGGCAAGCGCTATCGCAGGCAGGATGCTATAGGCACGCCTTTCTGCATAACTGTAGACCACCAAACACTGGAAGACAATATGGTAACCCTGCGCGAACGCGACAGCATGCAGCAGGAGCGTATCAGCATAGAGCGCCTTCAGCAGGTGGTAAACGAAAAAGTAGACTGGAGAAAAGCCTACAAATAGCCCTTGTCAGTAGCTTACTTTTTGCAATTCCCAACTGTTAAAAAATGGCGGTGGTTGGCGGTGGCTGGCGGAATTTGCGTTTTTCAGCATGAATTTCGCTTTTTTGCGGCACTTTCAATGCGCTAAACCTTTTGCCCTCAACACTCTTAGCCAAATTTCTGTCGGTAAAAACACGGACAGTTTTTCGGCTTTCTGTCGGTACCATCACCCAAAAAAGTGGCGGTGGTTGGCGGTGAGTGGCGGAAATTACGTTTTTTCAGCCTTTTTGAAATTGTTAAAATCTGCGGTACCAAAATTGCGGTATTTCTGACGGTGTTTTATTCACACACGCCGTCCTGTATTCCCAAATTTTAATTGTACTCCGGCTGTAAAAAAATCCGTGTGTTTCAGTGAAATCTGAGTAATCTGTGATCCCATTTCAGACAAAAAAAGAACGCTCCGGGTCATCGATCCACGCGCTAATGTAAATGTCAAGTGCTATTCGACTTTAGCAAAAAAGGCGGCAAAGTTTTTTGCCTGGTCTAACTACATGATTAGCAGGTGCATGTATGTAAATTAAAAAATGTGAATGCCTGTCTTTTAATGCTCTTCAGTCGGTAAATATTTTTACCTCTGGCACAAATTAGCCTAACTAATGTATCGCGTTTGGTGTTTTGGTTTTTACGAAATAAATACGTGTATTCAATAGGCAATGGGAATTCATAATGTCGAATATTGGTTGCTGAACCTTACAATAACATTTTCATCTTTGCGGCCAAATGAAAAATATAAGGGCGCACATCATGTTGCTTATCGTAAACCTGTTTTACGGGGCAGGTTTTACAGTTTCTAAGATGGTGATGCCGGAGTTCATAAAGCCCTTTGGTTTTATTGCAGTCAGGGTATCGGTTACGCTGATACTGTTTGTTATACTGCACGAGATTTTCATCAGGGAAAAGATACAGAAGAAAGACTTTGGCCTGCTGGCCCTGTGCAGCTTGTTTGGTGTGGTGCTTAATATGGAAATGTTTTTTGTGGGCCTCAGTATTACCACGCCCATAAATGCTGCGCTTATTATGATCATGACGCCCATACTCACCATTATCATATCCTCGTTTGTAGGCAGGGAGGCGCTCACCGGCCGCAAAATTGCAGGCATTGTATTGGGCACCCTTGGCGCGCTGATAATACTATCCGGCCGCGGCTTCGATTTCTCTTCTAAGACCATGCTGGGCGACCTGTGCATTCTTATCAATGCTGCCTCCTATGCGGTGTACCTGGTTATTGCCAAGCCGCTGATGAAGAAATACCATCCGCTTACGGTTATCCGCTGGGTGTTTACCTTCGGTGCTGTTCCCGTATTGATATTTGGGTTGGGGCAATTGCAGGATGTGCGCTGGTTCGAGTTTTCTACCACTACCTGGCTGGCCGTGGTGTTTGTGGTAATGGGTACTACCTTTTTTGCCTACCTGTTCAATATGCTGGCACTGCGCGAGGTCAACTCGTCGGTAGTAAGCGCATACATTTATCTGCAGCCTATACTGGCTACCATTATTTCAATACTGGTAAAAAGCGATACGCTTACCATGGAAAAAGTAATATCGGGCGTGCTGATATTTTCAGGAGTGTTCCTGGTGTCGTATTCGGGCCAAATGAAACTGTTTGGCAGGGTTACGAAGTAGTTTGTTCAGTGGCATCAATTATTGCCACCATGAGTTAAGAAGAGGTTAAAGGCCAGTTTGTTTTCAATAATAATTCCGGTAAGACTTAGTATTGCTGCTATAAAGGGGTGTGGTTTTTTGCGCTATGCCTGCAAGTTAAGCTACAATTATGAAGTACATTTTTTCAGCATGGCTGTTGGTGTTTTGCATCAGTGCGTTTTCTCAGTCGGGTCAATATATCAAAGATGGCCGCACCGGATGTATGGTTTGGAGCGACGAGCATGCGCCCGAAGACAGCATTAGGTGGAGCGGTGCTTGTAAGCAAGGCTACGCTTCAGGCCCGGGAGTGTTGGAGTGGTACCATGATAATAAGCTCGTAGTTACTTACAAAGGGAAAATGGAACACGGAAAGCTGAATGGTAAGGGCCGGTATTACATTGTAGGGTACGCTACTTTCGATGGTAATTTTGTTGATGGTGCGCTGAACGGCAAAGGTGCTGCTTACTATAGCAACGGAGGGAAAACTATAGGCAATTTTGTAAATGGTGTTTTTTTGAATCTGGACAATAAGTATCTGAAACTGCTTAAAAAGCACTATGTAGCCATTAGCGATAGTACGGACATCTATGGCAATGATGGCGATTGGGACAGGCTTTTCTATTATGCCCTTGTTCCCGGCAATACTATAAAAGCTGTGTTGGTGTTATTCCCTTCTACGGGCGAATCAGTTGAAAATGTTATAAGCTGCAACAAAGCATTGATGCAGCAGGCATACGACAATGGTATTTTATCGGTTGTGGTAAGCGCCAACTTCAATAAAACATTGGATAGCGATAAACCTGCCATGCGCTTTTTCGATACGGTTTTTAAAGAACTGCTTGCCAAATTCAATGCGCCGGAGAGCAAATTTGTTTTGTGCGGCCTTTCGCTGGGCGGTGAGAACGCACTGCAGTATACCGAAATGTCGAGGAACAGTAAATACAATACAGCTATTAAGCCATTGGCTACAATTGGTGTGGACCCACCTGTGGATATGGTAGATTTATACTACCGCGCCGAAGAGCAGATCGTGGTGTATGAAAAGGAAGGTTCCAGTCTGTCGCAGAGCAAAAAACTGGCCTTGCAGGAGAACTATTTTTTGATGGATTATTTTAAGAAATTGTACGGAGGCTCGCCAAAGGAATTTCCGGACAAATATGTAGAGGGTTCACAGTTTTCGAGAGACAGGGCAGATGGTGGCAACGCTAAGTATTTGCTGGATGTGCCCGTAAGGCTGTATTGCGACCCCGATATAGTATGGCAGCTTAAAAATAAGGGCAGGGACTATTACCACATGAACGCAGCCAGCCTTTCTGCCATGGCAAATTTTCTGATGCAGAACGGTAATACAAGGGCAGAGTTTATACCCGCGCTGGGCAAGGGCTACAGGGTTGATGGCGAACGGCATCCGCATTCGTGGTCTATTGTAGATCCAACCGACTGTATTAAATGGATTTTATCCCTCGTAAAATAAGCTCGGGCAAAAATCTTACTATCATAAAATAAAACCATTCATGCAAATGCGCACATGTACCATAATTTCAATTTTAGCCTTTGTTGCTTCCTGTAGCGGGCAGCCCAATGCGGTGCTTCCAAAGGTGTCGGCTGAGCAGCAAACAGCCACCTACACAGCCCAATTGAAGCTATTGAAAACACAGGGGTCAACAGAGTCAGACAATGTTCATTGTGGCTTGCAGGACAAAACCGGCAATATATGGTTTGGCACAACGGGCGAGGGTGTCTATCGTTATGATGGCAGCACGTTTACCCAATTTACTGTAAAGGATGGCCTAAACAGCAACCGCGTATGGTCGCTGCTGGAAGACCGTGCCGGCAATATATGGATTGGTACCAATGCTGGCGTAAGCAGGTTCGATGGTAAGCATTTTAAGAGCATTCCGGTAGATACAACTTATGGCAATGATATGTATCCGAGCGTTGCGCCCGACCACAACCCGCAAGTGGGTAACGAGGTGTTCAGCATGATGCAGGATAAAAGCGGAATAATCTGGTTGGGGACTACTGAAGGGGTGTATTGCTTTAACGGCAAATCTTTCAGCCAGTTTTCAGCCGATACCGGTGTTGTAAATAAGGGTGGGCTAAACCTGAAAAGTGTACAATGTTTGTTACAGGATAACAAGGGTAATATATGGTTTGGCTCCGGCCCTTTGGCCTTTGAAGGTATTGCCATGTACGATGGCAAATCCCTTCTAAATTTTAAACCCAAAGATGAAACGTGGATCCGGAATATGTTTCAGGATAAGAACGGAGATATATTGTTTGGCACAAGGCACTATGGCACATGCCGCTACAATGGCGGTGGCTTTACTTTTGTTACGGAGAAAGGTGTTGGCAATGCAATGCTGCAGGACAAAGCGGGCAATATTTGGTTTGGAGGTGGCGAAAAACTGAATACAGTGGAAAGCGAAGATGGCATCTGGTGTTACGATGGCAAATCGTATAAAAACTTCAGCACTAAGGATGGCTTGGGTATATATGCCGTGTACGTCTTTTTGGAGGACCGTGCCGGCAATATCTGGATAGGTACCCGCAACAACAGACTGTACCGTTACGATGGTAAAAGCTTTAGCTCTTTTTCTGAATAGGATGTCCTTGCGGTAATTTAAATATTGAATAAATGAGTTCGCTTTGTGCCTGACAGGCAAGCGACATAGCAGTTATTTCAGTCAAGGGTAATGTGCTATAGCTTAGTTTGGTGGGGTGGATGCGTACTGCTTTGCTGAGATTATGAATATCCCATTATAAGCAATAAAGTTCCCTTGTTGGGATGCCGCATAAATATGGTTTCAAGTTGCTTTTCAGCGTGGTATATGTCAACCGGGTTTGTGGCATAGGTTATGCAACAGAAGGATGTTTGCTGACCAAATTAAATATTATGAGAACCACAAAAGTTAATGTGCTGATAGTGGAAGACTGCAGTGCAGAGCTTCTTCTTTTTAAATTAGCGCTGAAGGATTCCCGCCTTGTGCACTTCATTTCGCTTATTGTTGCGCGCAATGGTTCAGAGGCAATTGACCTGCTTATTCAAAAAGAAAGGGATAAAGAATGTATTGATTTGATGCTGATGAATATTAACCTGCCTATGTTGTCGGGTACAGATGTGTTACGCAAAGTGAGGTCACAGAATATGCCCTCTCTGCAGGTATTCATTATAAGCAACTCGGGTAACGATTCGGATATCAGCGACTGTTACGAACTGGGTGCAAATGCTTATATACAAAAACCAATAGATTATGACCACCTCGTTGATTTCTGTTCCCTAATAAAGCATTGCATACAAACGCATGGTTTGGTGGATATAGCATTGATGGAAGAGGAATTAGGTGTCGGGCTTATGAAAGCCGGACATTACAGGTACTAGGATTTTCCCGTCACAACCCTTGCGGGAAGAAACACTGGTAAGTCGCCAATAAAGAAATTACAAAGCTCTTAAAGCTACCCTATCAGGTAAGCTCGTTTTTACCGTTTACGTGTATAGTAACAGGCACGTGTGTTTTATACTCTTCCGGCGTCATTTGTGCGTACGATATCACTATTATGATGTCACCCAAAGCCACTTTGCGCGCTGCAGGCCCGTTCATGCACATAATACCGCTACCCCTTTCTCCGCGTATAACGTAAGTCTCCAAACGCTCACCATTGTTCACATTTACTATTTGTACCTTTTCATGCTCCACCAGGTTGGCAGCTTCCATCAGGTTCTCATCTATGGTTATGGAACCGATATAGTTAAGGTCCGCTTGTGTAACAGTGGCGCGGTGTATTTTCGACTTGTAGACTGTAATTAACATAGGGTGCGAAAGTATTAGTTTTATACAATGCAGCAAACGCTTCAAACTTTATTTATGAATTAGCTCCAGCGCAATTTCTGTAGTTTCCTATGCCCTGTGCGGTATTATCAGGTTGTCTATCAACCTTACACCCCCTGTTTTTGCAGCTATCAGTACTACAGCTTTCCTGTCAAATGCCTTTAGGGGTTTTAGTGTCTTGGCATCACGTATTTCCAGGTACTCAGTTTCTATGGCCTTAACTTTTGCCAGATGGTCCAGCGCCTTTCTGCGCACTTGTGCTACAGTTAGCGTACCTTCTTTCAGCAGTTTGCGGGCCAGCTTCAGGCTTTTGCTCAACTCAAGTGCTGTTTCCAGCCCTTGTGCATCCAGCCTTGTATTGCGCGAGCTCATGGCCAGGCCGCTCTTTTCGCGTTTGGTGGGGCTTGCTACCAACTTGGTTTTCAGGTCTTTCTTTTTAATCAGTTCCCCTACTATCAGCTGTTGCTGGTAATCCTTCAGGCCCATGTACAGCTTATCTGGCTGCACTATGCGCAGCAGCTTTTCTACTATCTGCGCCATGCCGTCGAAGTGGCCCGGGCGGAACTCGCCCTCCAGTGTTTCGGCCATGTAGCCAAAGTCTACCGGCTCGGGATTGCCAAATCCATCGGGATACATTTCCTTAACATTAGGGGCAAAAAGCAGATCGCATTTTACTGCTTTCAGCAGTTTAGAGTCGTTTTCTAGGGTGGCAGGGTACTTGTCGAAGTCCTTTTTGTCGTTAAACTGGGTCGGATTAACAAAAATACTAACGATAACTACATCATTTTGAGCCTTTGCCTTCTCTACAAGGGCTATGTGCCCGGCATGCAGCGCACCCATGGTTGGCACGAAGCCTATTTTTTTTTGCCTAACTTTTAACTTAGACATTTGTTTTTCAATCTCTTGTATATTATTTATGGTTATCATTTATGCCTTGTGTTAAACTTAATAGTAAGTTTCCTTTGGTTTTATTCGAATTTTTATTAGTATCTTTGCATTCCGCTTCAAAAAAGTTCTTATTTCTTTAACTAAACAAGTTTTTAAAATGGAAAAAAAGAGAATTCTGATTGTAACCCAGGAAATGGACCCTTACATTAACCTCACAGAAGCTTCCAAGATAATAAATGAGTTGCCTAAATATATGCTGGAAAATGGTAACGAAATTCGTGTTTTGATGCCAAAATTCGGCAACATCAACGAAAGACGCCATCGCCTGCACGAAGTAGTTCGCTTATCCGGCATCAATGTTATAATAAATGACGAAGATTATCCGTTGGTTATCAAGGTAGCTTCTCTACCGGGCGCACGCCTACAGGTCTATTTTCTAGACAATGAGGACTTCTTTAAGCGTAAAGCTGTATTCGAAGATGAGCAAAACAACTTCTACGAAGACAATAGCGACCGTATGATCTTCTTCTGTAAAGGTGCTTTGGAAACAGTACGTAAATTTGGCTGGGCTCCGGATATTATCCATTGCGCAGGCTGGATGACAAGTCTTATACCTATGTACCTGAAAACTACATACAAAGACGATCCTGTTTTTGCTAACGCAAAGGTGGTGTACACTATGTACAACAACGATTTTCCTTCTACATTGAAAGAGAACTTCGCTGACCAGCTTAAAATAAGCGACGAGATTACTACTAAACACGTGGATTTCTTTAAGCAAGGCGACAATACAAGCCTGCTTATCGGCGCTTCGGAATTTGCTGATGCACTGGTAGTGGACGATATGTTGGACGACAAGGTTCAGAAGTTGATCAAGAAGACCAAAAAACCTACATTGAACATGAACCTGGGTACAGGCAATGTGGAGCAGCTGGATACCTTCTTCAAAAACATAATGGCCAATTAAGAATAAAACAACTCTGCGCGCCTGTAGCCAAAAATAATTTTGGTACTATTGCGTTTCATCGGCAGAATAAACTAAGCGTGTCTAAATTGAATTTAAAATCAATACTTGCAGCGAGCGTAATGCTTGCTGCAATTTTTTTTGTTGAAGGTTGCAAAGAGCCTACTATCGAAAACTCAACGCTCCTTACTTCGGACGATGAGTTGGTACTCGGCACGGCCGATACCCTTTCTATTTTTACAAGGCTGCTGAAAGAGGATCCGCAGATAACCAGTGGTGCCACTACAGGTATCCTGGGTAGTATCTCAGATCCCGTATTTGGCACAACAGCGGTAAGCTTTTCTTCCCAGTTTCGCCTGAATACCAATAATATATCTTTTGGTACAGGGCTTGCCCTGGACTCCTGCGTATTGTCTTTAAGCTATAAATCGCTATACGCCAACTTTACCCAGCCGGTTAATCTTAGTGTGTATGAGCTTTCAGAGGCATTGAATGTATCCTCTGTTTATTATAGCAATTCATCCGTAGCTATAGCTACTCCACCGGTAGGCAAGGTAAATGGTTATAAGCCCAATTTTAAAGATAGCTCCTATGTATATGGCGAAGTGTTCAAGCCGCAGCTTAGGGTACGCCTTAGCAATGACTTTGGTAACAAAATATTATTAGCAGATTCGCTGACTTTGTCAGACAATGGCAAATTCCTTAATCTGATTAAGGGTCTCCAAATCAAAGCAGAGCCTGTTGCTAATGGCGATGGCCTTGTAGGATTCGATCTCAGGAGCGCAGAAACCAGAATAACACTATACTATAGAAACAGTGCCAATGACTCATTAAAGTTGGATATACCTATTGGCAGCGCCTCACAAAGCATCAACCATTTTGCCAATAATTTTTCGCCTACGGTTAACTCTGTATTGAACAATGACCCATTGGCCAATGATACCGTGCTTCCTGTTTCTGCCTCTGCCGGTACCAAGGTGAAAATCAGTATACCCCAGCTGGATTCACTGCCTCCTAACATTGCTATCAATAAGGCAGATCTGATCGTGCCTCTTTCTGCTTTTTACAGCATGTACGACACTACTTTCCTTCCGCCAACTACCATGAAATTATACCGGGTAAATTCTTTGGGCGTAGAGCAGGATAGCCTGAATGTGACCGATCAGAATATTCAACAAAAAAATATTAATGGAGTCCTTACCGTTGTATATAGATTTAATGTTACATTGTTCGTTCAAAAGTTATTGAATAAACAGGAAAAAAACTACGGGTTTGTGCTTAAAGCACCGGTTATAGATGGCAGAAGGGTATGCCTTAGCAATACCACAGCGCCTGCCGGTAGAATAGCATGTAGGATTATTTACACCAAGTTATAGAATAGAATATGTGTGGAATTGTAGCTTATATAGGTGGCCGAGAGGCTTATCCTATACTTATCAAAGGCCTTAAACGTCTTGAATACAGAGGTTATGATAGTGCCGGTGTGGCATTGTTGAACAATGGCTTGAACGTGTATAAGAAGAAAGGAAAGGTGGCTGACCTGGAAGAAGCTACAGAGGGCAAGGATACGCACTCTCATCTAGGCATGGGGCATACCCGATGGGCCACCCACGGCGAACCCAATGATGCCAACTCACATCCGCACCTTTCGCAAAGCGGCGATATTGCTATTATACATAATGGTATTATAGAGAACTATGGTACGCTGAAAGAAGAGTTGACCAATCGTGGGCATCATTTCAAAAGCGATACAGATACAGAGGTGCTGGTACACCTGATAGAGGAGATAAAGGAAAAGACAAATACTTCACTGGAAGAGGCTGTAAGGCTTGCCTTGAATGAAGTGATAGGTGCCTATGCCATAGTGATAATATCTAAAGAAGATCCTACCCAAATGATAGGTGCCCGTAAGGGTAGCCCATTGGTAGTAGGTATCGGCGAAAATGAGTATTTCATGGCGAGCGATGCTACACCTATCATCGAGTATACGCGCAAAGTAAGCTATCTGGAAGATGGTGAAATTGCCTACATCAAGAATGGTGAGCTGAACGTGCGTAACATTGCAAACGAAGAGGTATCCCCTTTCATTCAGCAATTGGAAATGAACCTGGAAGCAATAGAGAAGGGCGGCTATCCGCACTTTATGCTGAAAGAAATACATGAGCAGCCACGCTCTATATTCGATAGCATCCGCGGTCGTTTCGACCCAAAGACAGGTGAATTTGCCATGCGCAGCCTGAAAGAGTATGAGCATAAGATCAAAAACCTGAACAGGATATTGATAGTAGGCTGTGGTACATCATGGCATGCCGGCCTGGTAGGTGAATACCTTTTCGAAGACCTGGCAAGAATACCGGTAGAAGTCGAATACGCCAGCGAATTCCGCTATCGTAACCCAATTATAAATGAAGATGATTTGGTAATCGCCATCTCTCAAAGTGGTGAAACAGCAGATACGCTGGAGGCTATGCGTATAGCTAAGGAACACGGTGCTACCGTATTTGGACTGTGTAATGTAGTAGGCTCTTCCATACCAAGGTTAAGCCATGCAGGTGCATATACCCACGCAGGGCCTGAAATAGGTGTGGCCAGTACCAAAGCATTTACCAGCCAGGTCGCCGTACTTACGTTGCTGGCATTGGCATTTGGTGAACTTCGCGGCAAAATTTCCAAGCAAGACCTTCGCTTGTCTATGGCAGAGCTGGAGACAATCCCGGAAAAGGCCGCAAGCCTGTTGAAATATGAGCCGCAAATAGTGCAGATAGCTGAAAAATTCCAGCATGCCCAAAACTTCCTTTTCCTTGGTCGTGGTTATGGTTTTCCGGTGGCACTGGAAGGAGCGTTAAAATTGAAAGAGATTTCCTACATACATGCCGAGGGATATCCTGCGGCAGAAATGAAGCATGGTCCTATCGCTTTGATAGATGACCAGATGCCTGTAGTGGTTATTGCCACCAAAAGCGTAAACTACGACAAGGTAGTAAGCAACATACAGGAGGTGAAAGCCCGCAAAGGTATCGTGATAGCAATAGTAACAGAGGGTGATACTAAAGTAAAGGCTATGGTGGATTACGCTATAGAAATTCCTTTGGTAAGCGATTTCCTTGAGCCGCTTTTGTCTACTATACCATTGCAGTTATTGTCATACCACATAGCGGTGTTGCGTAATTGTAATGTAGACCAGCCAAGGAATTTAGCTAAAAGTGTTACGGTAGAATAGAGAGTTTCTATTCTTCGCTTTCATCGTCGTCCCAATCGTATATAGATCGTTCATAAACGGCGTCTATATAGTCTACTTCCACAATGTGTACATTGTCTTTTAGTATCTTAAATTTTTCATTCAAAGGAATGCCGGCAAGTGTATTTTCTGTGGTGAAATAAGATGTTATGTTTCCTTTTTCCATTAATTTTCGCACGGCCTTCAACTTTATAGCATAGTTCACATTTTCACCTCCTCGTAATTGAGAGCAAACGGTGCCTATAAGATTAGCATTTTTGTCAAACAGCGGGCTGCCGCTGTTTCCGGGTTGTATTGGTGAAGATATCTGATACATCATAGTGTCGCCTTTAAAGCCTGATCCTGAACTTATTACTCCTGTGGTTAGCTTGGCTTCATAGCCCATATAGTCAGTAATAGGATACCCAATGGTAAATAGTTCTTCTCCTGTTTCTGCTTCCGATTCCCTCAATGCATAGGATGGATCTTTAAGTATGAGAGATGTGTCTCTTAATCGCAAGATTGCAAGATCATTTTTCTTGTCAGTAATCACAGTGTCCAGTCGGTAATAACGGTTCTTGTCCTGTGGATTTAATCCTTTTATACGTATAATACTGTATTTATTAATTACATGATGATTGGTGATAAAGTAGCCTTTAGAATTGAGCAGATAAGCTGTGGCAGAAGGAAACTTAGTTGCCTTGCCCATATTCTTGTCTTTTTTCCTCAGCAATATGTCATTCTCATCATAATCCTTACTAGAAAAAGGCTCTTTTTGTTTTGCAAGGAATATTTGGAAGGAATCTTTATCAATTCTCTGTAATCTGGTCCAGTACCTGCTTCCAATCACTTCTTTTTCATAATCCACATTAAATGCGAGAAATACGGTGTCTCCTATTGTTGTAATGATCTTGTTAGCGTATGCGTCGAAATAGCCTATACTTATTGCCAGTTTGCCTTCAGAATAGCTTGTGTAATGTGCTACCTGGTCCATGTTGAATCCTCCCAATTGTATGCCATTTATATACAAGTGCATAGACTCATCCTGATAGCGCATCTTTTTATGAACCTGGTAAGGAAGTACATATACCTCTGTTTTGGTTTGGGTGGAATCTTGTGCCCGTACAGGGGTCAAAAAGAAAAAAGTAAGCAGGCAGCAAACAAATAGTTGGTAACTCAAGTAGTGATTTTGTTGAAGTTAATGATTATATAAATATAAGCGTATCTCGCTAATGATTATTCGGGCGAATAATAATAATTTTTATAATTATGGCTTTTTAGATGGATAAGTATAGCAATAAGCAATATAATTTTTTTGAAAACGTATTCGATCTGGTACGCCTTATTCCCAATGGGCGGGTCACTTCTTATGGTGCTATAGCCAGATACCTTGGTACAGGCAATAGCGCGCGCATGGTTGGCTGGGCTATGCATGCGGCAGGTACAGCCGTCCCTCCTATACCCGCCCATAGAGTCCTGAACAGCAGTGGCCTGCTTACGGGTAAGCATCACTTTGGGTCGGGCCCCGAAATGCAGGAACTCCTGGAAAAAGAAGGCATTCAGGTTGAAAATAATAAAGTGGTCAATTTTAACAAGTGTTTTTGGGACCCAACGCAGGAGCTGGGGTAGCTAAGTAGCCTTTAGTGTAAACTGGTTTTCATGTGTTGTCAGCAATTTCTATATTAGCAGCATGCTCAGATCAATGACAGGCTTCGGCAAGGCCACAATCAACAAAGGCGATACTACTATTACCATAGAAATACGATCGCTGAATAGTGGCAAGGGCATGGACCTTTCTACCAAATTGCCATCCCGTTTTCGCGAGCAGGAATATCTGCTGCGCCAATCACTTACACAAAAGCTCAGCAGGGGTAAAGTTGACCTGTATGCAAGCGTAACCAAGGAAGTAGAGACTACCGCGCTTCAGCTAAACAAGGGAGTAGTAAAATCGTATTACAAGATGCTGCGCGAGCTCAGCAGCGAATTGAATGCTAATGACGAACCTTTATTTTCCAGCATACTTAAATTGCCAGATGTATTTGCAGATGCCCAGCAGGAGGCAGACCTGGATGAATGGAATTTAATAGATGAAACGATCAGCTCTGCCGTAGAGGCATTGGATCAGTTTCGTATTACAGAGGGCAAAGCTATAGCAGATGATCTATTGGGTCGAATAAAAATTATTGAGTATTTCAGCACGCACTTGAGGGAGCAGGATAAGCGCCGCACAGCAGATATGCGCCAACGCCTGAAAAATAATGTAGAGCAATTTATTCCCAAAGACCGTATAGACGAAAACAGGTTTGAGCAAGAAGTTATTTTCTATCTGGAAAAGCTGGATATAACCGAAGAGCTTACCCGCTTACGTGCGCATTGCGACCACTTCCGCTCGGTAATAGAGGAGGATAAAGAAGACCAGAAAGGCCGGAAGCTCAACTTTATTTCGCAAGAGATAGGCCGCGAGATAAATACCGTAGGCTCCAAAGCCAATGACTCTGCCATGCAGAAGATTGTGGTGAATATGAAAGATGAACTGGAGAAGATAAAGGAACAAACCAGCAACGTATTGTAAAAGGATAATTTTAAGAATAAATGAGTCACGCACCAGTAGTTAAAACATTTGAAAAGAAGTTGATTGTAATCACCGCTCCATCCGGTGCCGGAAAAACATCCATTGTAAAAAAATTGCTTCGCCATTTCCCGAATTTTGCCTTTTCTGTATCAGCCACTACGCGCGATAAAAGAACGGGGGAAGAGCATGGAAAGGATTATTATTTCCTTTCTCATGAGGAGTTTAAGAAGAAGATAAACGAACATGCATTTGCAGAGCATGAAGAGGTATATGCCAATCAATTTTATGGCACATTGAAAGATGAGATTGAGCGTCTGTGGGCCATGCGCAAAACCGTAATTTTTGATATTGATGTAAAAGGTGCGGAAAACCTGAAAAAACAGTTTGGTGTACATTGCCATGCGATATTCATAAAGCCGCCTTCTAAAGAGACCCTGCTAAACAGATTGAAAGCGAGAAGTTCCGAAAGCGCAGATAGCTTGAAAAAGAGATTGAAGAGGGCTGAAGAAGAACTTACTTACGAAAATAAGTTCGACTATGTGGTGGAGAACAAAGATTTCGATATTGCCTACATGAGGGTTAAAAATTCAATTGTCCGCTTTTTGAATCCAACGCCGGTTTTTCATTGATTAGCAGTTGCTTATTGGTGAAAAGTGAAAGTTTGATAATAGTAAACGTAGTGTTTTCTTAAAGTGGCAAAACGTCACTAAAAAACTTATTTTTGCATCCTCCTATGAGTGATTCTATCCACCACGAATGTGGTATCGCCTTTATCCGACTGCTGAAGCCATTAGATTACTATGTAGAAAAATACCGCACCATCTCCTGGGGGCTTAACAAGCTCTATCTTTTGATGGAAAAGCAGCACAACCGTGGCCAGGACGGCGCGGGCATGGCGGTTATTAAACTCGACCCAAAGCATGGTAGCCATTTCATCAACAGGCAGCGCAGCGTACGCACGCAACCTATAGTTGATATTTTCAGCCAGGTATTCTCTACCTTTCCGAAAGACCGGAAGCCACTGGAAAGTGCAGTAGCAGAAGCAGAATGGTATAAGCAGCACAACCCATTTGTGGGAGAGGTATTGCTTGGCCACCTTCGATACGGCACTTATGGTAAAAACAACGATAGCTTTTGCCATCCGTTTATCAGGGAAAATAACTGGATTACCAGAAATCTTGTTTTAGCGGGTAACTTCAACATGACCAATGTTGACGACTTGTTCAATAACCTGATAGAGTTGGGCCAGCACCCGCGAGAGCGCAGCGATACCATTACGGTATTGGAGAAAATAGGCCACTTTCTGGATACAGAGGTGCAAACAATATTTGATAAGTACAAGGGTCAGGAGTACAGCAATAAGCAAATAACCGACTTTATAGCAGAGGAGTTGCGTGTCAGCACTATTCTTCGCCGTTCAGCAAAGGATTTTGACGGAGGATATGCTATGGCTGGTATGTTTGGCCATGGCGATGCTTTTGTATTGCGCGACCCCAATGGTATTCGCCCTGCCTACTATTACCACGATGATGAAGTGGTGGTAATAGCGAGCGAAAGGCCGGCAATTCAAACTACATTCAATGTACACTTCGACAGCATAAAAGAGGTGTCACCGGGCCATGCTATTATAGTTAAGAAAAATGGCGAGGTAAAAGACAGGATGATAGTAGAGCCGGGTGAGCGCAAAGCTTGTAGTTTCGAACGCATCTACTTTAGCCGCGGCACAGATTTTGAAATATATGATGAGCGCAAAAAACTAGGTGAGTACCTTACCCCGGCAGTTTTGGAAGCGGTTAACTATGATTATGACAATACCGTATTTTCATTCATTCCCAATACAGCTGAAGTCGCATTTTATGGCTTGATGAAAGGCGTAGAAGGTGCGTTGAATAAACACAAGCGCGATATAATTGGCACACAGCCCGATATCACAATTGAGCAGCTGGATACCTTACTTGCTTTAAGACCTCGTGTCGAAAAAATAGCGGTAAAGGATGTGAAGATGCGCACCTTTATAACAGACGATGCCAGCCGCGACGAAATGGTGAGCCACGTGTATGATATCACCTATGGTAGCGTGAAAGCACATACTGATACCTTAGTCGTATTGGATGATTCTATAGTTCGGGGCACTACACTACAGCGTAGCATATTGTCGATACTGGACAGGCTGCACCCGAAAAAAATAATCATTGTAAGCTCTGCACCACAAATCCGCTATCCTGATTGTTACGGTATAGATATGAGCCGCATGTACGACTTTATTGCTTTCCGGGCGTTAATCGCCTTGTTGAAGGACGATAAGCGTGAAGATTTGCTACAGGACGTGTACGAAAAGTGCAAAGCAGATGACAGCAAGCCAAATAGTGAGGTCAAAAACCATGTGAAGGAGCTATATGCACAATACACCGCCGAGCAGATAAGCACCAAAATTGGTGAGATAGTAAGGCCTCCTCAGATATTTGCTGATGTACAGGTTATATATCAAACTATAGAAAGCCTTCACCGTGCTTGTCCTCAAAATCTTGGAGACTGGTACTTTACGGGTAATTATCCTACTCCGGGTGGCAATAAAGTTGCCAATAAGGCCTTCGCAAACTATATGGAAGGCCGCAACGAAAGGGCTTACTAAGATTTCTACGCTTTTGAAATAGCTTTTCATTAAAAAATTGAAGGCCAATGCTTTCAGTTAATAAAAAAACTATTATCAAAATATTAATTTTTGCTGTTGGATATATGCAACGTTATTAGCAGTTTTAACGCCTAGCTTCTGACAGACGATGGACAAAAAATTACTCAGCTATATTTTAATAGGTGTTTTTTCAATTGGCCATTTGGTAAAGGCACAGAATTGTCCGCCACCTGCACCATTGATTATGCAGAACCCTTCTTTCGAGGGGCCGCAGGTAGCACACCAAACACCTGGTCCATGGACCACTTGCCAAATAGGGCAAACGCCTGATACACAACCAGGCAACTGGGGCGTTACACAGGCTCCTTCAAACGGAGCTTCATACCTTGGGCTTGTGGCTCAATATGCTAACAATGATCCTACAAGCGGTCAGCTTATATGGCAGGAAGGTGCCAGCCAGCCTTTGAGCGCACCTATGGTAGCGGGCACCGAATATTCCTTTTCTGCAGATATATCTAATACTACTGCAACCGGTGGTGGTATAGATCCGGGATGTGCCGAACTGCAGATATGGGGCGGCTTTAGCAGGTGCGACAGGGGGCAGTTGCTATATAGCTCTGGCGATATAACCAACTACGATGTTTGGCAAACCTACAATATTACCATTACCGCTAATCAAAACTATACCTGGTTTTCTTTTATGATCAACCCGCTGGGTTGTTCTGCCTTGCCTTATATTCTACTGGATAATATTACACCTGTTGTACCTAAGCCTGTAAATGTTACAGTTGCAGAACTTCAGGGCGTTCTTTGCCACGCAGGTCAAACAGGGCAAATAAGGGCGAGTGTAAAAGGGCAGAATCCTCCTTTTAACTATCAATGGAGTTTACCACCTTCAAAGCTTCAGAATGATTCTACGGCTTTTAATCTAACAGCAGGCACATATAGCGTTACTGTTACAAATGCCATTGGTTGTTTGGGTATTGCTTCACTTACATTGACAGAGCCTACTCCAATGTACCGTGATACTTCCATCATAATTGATGCAAACTGTTTTGGTATAGGTGGTAGTGCATTATTGCGTTATAAAGGAGGCACTCCTGTTACCATGGATACCATAGCCTATTACTACAGTTGGAGCAATGGCAATAAGGAAATGGGTACAGGCCCAAATGTAAATTCAGGTACATACTACCTTACGGTTACAGATGCAAATGGTTGTACAGCACTGGATTCTGTCTTTATACCTATTGGCTCCGGTTTCTATCTTGATACTGCTGTGAGAAGGAGTGATTGTCTTGCTGTAAGCAATAATATAGAGGCGGCTGTTTTTCCGGTAGGTGGACTCCCCGGAGCCACATATACCTATTTATGGAATACGACACCTGTGCAGACAACAAATACAGCGTATAACCTCAACACCGGGTCCTATAAGGTCGTCGTCACAGCTAATGATGGCTGTGAGGATTCAGCGATTTTTAACGTAGCCGTTCCTCCTAAAGGATTATATATTACACCTACAGCTACAAAAGTGTCATGTTATGGTCAATCTACGGGTCAGATTAGTCTTGCAATTAATTCTGCCAACCCTGTTACAACCTATACATGGTCACCGCCTGTAAGTACAAGTGCTATTGCGAGTAATCTGGCTGCAGGAACCTATAGGGTTACGGTTACTGATGATAAAAATTGCCAGGATACTTCCAGCGCGGTTATTACTCAATCAGATTCGATTGCCATATCACTTACTTCTTCAAACGTTACTTGCTTTGGCAATGCTTCAGGATTTATCCGGGCAAAGGTAACGGGTGGCAACAGGCCGTATAGTTATGTGTGGGATTCCAATCCGGCACAAACGGACTCTCTTGCCAGGAGCCTTCCGGCAGGTACTTATACCGTAACTGTAACTGATAGCACCAATTGTGTAAATACGCGTAGCAGAACTATTACCCAGCCTGCAGCGCCTTTGAATTTGCTAAAAAATAAGACAGATATTCTGTGCTATGGCGATAGCAATGGAACAGCAAATATAGTATTGAGCGGAGGCACACAACCTTATGTGTATGAGTGGCGGGATACTGCGTATATAGGTAATTCAAGCGGTTTGACAAACTTAAAGCCGGGTAGGTATTATGTACGTTCATCGGATGCAGGGGGATGTGTTCTTTTAGATTCGGTTGACATTGTTCAACCCGCAGCACCGTTTTCTGTAATCAAGGATTCACTAAACTTGAGCTGCTTTCAATCTGCAAACGGAGAGGCTACTGTTACGGTTTCCGGAAATACTGCTCCATATGCTTATCAATGGAATACTACTCCTGTTCAGACCGGAGCGACTGCTACAGGGCTTGCGGCGGGAAAATGGAAAGTTACCATTACAGACCAGAACAGTTGTAGTACAAGAGATTCATTCCAGCT
Organism: Bacteroidetes bacterium UBA7692; assembly: GCA_002482725.1. Taxonomy (GTDB): domain Bacteria; phylum Bacteroidota; class Bacteroidia; order Chitinophagales; family LD1; genus UBA7692. The sequence continues at coordinate 65,284 of DLGO01000001.1, forward strand.
AGTGCAGCCAACTGTATTGTCGAGGACGGTTTCGGTTAAAAATGTTTCCTGCTTTGGGGGGAATGATGCTTACATAAAAGTTAATATATCTGGGGGCACTCCTGCGTATAGTTATACATGGAACCCAGCTGTGTCTGCCACTGATAGTGCCGGATCTATTACAGCAGGGGTATACTCAATCACTGTTACCGACCAGAATAATTGTACAAAAGATACTACTATAACAATTACAGAGCCTTCTGCACTGGTGCTTGATTCAACAGCAGTGAATATCAGGTGTTTTGGCAATGGCGATGGAATAGCAGTTGTAATACCAAGTGGAGGAACTCCGTTTTTTGATGGGTATGATATATTGTGGACACCTGGAAACAGTACCAATGACTCTATTGCCAATCTTGCTTCCGGCACTTATAGTGTTCAGGTGACAGATTCCCTTGCCTGCCAGTCATCAGCCACGGTTACCATAGCAGAGCCGGTGCAACTACAGGTAAGTGGAGTAGTGACCAATGTTTCCTGCTTTGGCGGTAGCAATGGAGCTATAGACATTAGTGTAAGCGGAGGCATATTGCCATATAGTTTTGTATGGTCAAATGGTGCAACTACAGAAGATGTTTCGGGAGTAATTAGTGGAACCTATACGGTGAATATTACTGATGCCAACGGATGTACTATTGCCTATTCAGGGGTGATCACAGAACCAACGCAATTAACATCTAACAGGACCGGTACTAATGTTTCCTGCTTTGGAGCTGCCGATGGTGCTATAGATGTGCTGGTGTTAGGCGCTACGCCACCATATACGTTTGTGTGGAATACAGGGCCAACTTCAGAGGACTTATTCGGATTGGGCGGAGGGTTTTATGAAGTTACTATTACTGATGGCAACTCATGCACTAAAACTGATTCAATAACAATTTTTGAACCTGCATTGCTTGTTGTTTCAACTGTAGTAACAGATGTGTTGTGCAATAGCGCTTCAACCGGCGCTATTGATTTGACCGTAACCGGCGGAACATTGCCGTATACTTATATATGGGGTAATGGCGCCACTTCAGAGGATATTAGCGGATTGATAGCCGGCACTTATCTTGTTACCGTTACAGATGCTAATCTATGCACAGCTACCACTTCGGCTATTGTTTCGGAGCCTGCAGGTATGACGGTTGCACATACTACCCAGGATCTCAGGTGCTTTAATCAGCCAACCGGAAGAATTGTTTTAACCGTTGGTGGGGGAACATTGCCATACGGTTTTACCTGGACTAACAACGTGAGTACGGTAGATTCAGCTGTAAATATTCCTGCAGCAACGTACACTATAACTATTACGGATGCTAACGGATGCACTACTACAGATAATGCTACTATCACCCAGCCAACAGATATAACTATAACGGAAGCAATAACCAATGTTTCTTGCTTTGGTGGTAACAATGGTAGCATAGTGCTTGCGACAAGTGGAGCAACCCCGGGATATACTTATGTATGGCAGCCTAATGTAAGTTCTTCGGATGTGGCATCAGCATTAATTGCGGGTAGCTATGCTGTAACTGTAACTGATGCAAATAATTGCAGCAAAAACTTTCAATACCTAATAACGGAACCAACATTGCTTTCAATCTCTACTAGCAAAACGGATGTGCTATGTTTTGGGGGCAATTCGGGACGCATACTTTCTACTGCTGTTGGGGGTGTAACACCATATAGTTACACATGGCAGCCTGTTGTATCAATAAATGATTCAGCAGTAAATCTTTTTGCCGGATCGTATACCGTAACAGTAATAGATGCCAACTTATGTACAGATACTATTACTACAATAATAAATGAGCCGTTGGCTCCACTTGATGCAACATCTGTGGCAGATAGCGCAGATTGCTTTGGTGCATCAGATGGTAGTATTTCAGTAGCAGCTGTTGATGGAACTCCGGGATATACATATATCTGGTTGCCTCCTGTTTCTACCGGTGCCACTGCAGCACAACTTGCTGCAGGAAGTTATGCTACTACTGTTACGGATGCCAATGGATGTACATTTACACTTACAACAATTGTGGACCAGCCTGCTCAGCTTACTGCGGGTAATATTCATACAGATGTGCTGTGCAATGACTCAACAACAGGAACAGTTACTATTAACGGAGCAGGAGGTACCCCGGGTTATTCGTATTCATGGCAGCCTAACGTTTCATCAGGTAATACTGCCACCAGCCTGGGTGCCGGAACATATACCGCTACAGTAACTGACACAAAGGCTTGTACTGCCACCACTACTGCCACAATTATCCAACCATCAGCGATTCAGTTGCAACAGGTTTCTGACCCGGCGTCATGCTATGGTTTGCCGGATGGTGAAATAACACTTACCGCCTCTGGTGGAGTAGCCTCATATAATTATACCATTAGCCAGGGGGGAAATTCTGTAGGTAGCAATACTTCCGGGGCCTTTGCAAATCTTACTGCGGGTAATTATGACATTTTGGTAACAGACAATAATAATTGTCCTTATAGCAGCAGCATAATAATAACTGAACCCGCTGAATTGATTCTTACTGCGACAGCAGACTCGGCTAAATGTTACGGGTATACCGATGGAAGTATTACTGCACGTGCCTCTTTGGGATCACCTGGCTATACATACACATTTAGTACAGGAGATGAAAATGCATCAGGATACCTGGGTGAGCTGCCTGCGGGCAACTATTCTGTTACGGTAAAAGATGCACATAACTGTACAGTAGATTTCAGTGTAAACGTGGAGCAGCCTGATTCCGTATCCATATTTATGAATCCATCTGATGATGTATACATCAATCTTGGAGATAAAGCAGAGCTTCATGCCACATCTAACTATGATCCTACTGCATTTTACAACTGGAGGCCATCCATTGGCCTTAATTGCGATACCTGCAGAAACGTAGTAGCTGATGTGGTAAATAATACTCCTTATGTGCTTACAGTTACGGCATATCCGAATGGAAGACCATGTACGGCTGATCGTAATATCATGATCAATGTAATTCCTAATTACGATCTGTATATTCCTAATCTGTTTAGCCCTAATGGTGATGGCCGAAATGACTTTTTCAGCATCAATGGTCGTTTGGAAGCAGTTAAGCAGTTTGAAATATTAGTATTTGACCGTTGGGGAGAACTTGTATATGAATCACGCGATCAGCACTTCGCATGGGATGGATTCTATACAGGAACTGATGCACCTTCCGATGTTTACGTATATGTGATGAAGGTTACATTTATCAATAACTTTACGCAAAAGATTTATAAAGGTAGTGTGACACTGCTTCGTTAAATCCCAGTGCAATGGATATCACTTTCAGATATTTCATATCTTTGAGAGCACCAACACTGCATGCATAATGTGCAGTAAAATATAAGCTAATATGCGCTATACCAGAATGCCCATAGAGATAGAATCTCCGGAGGAGATGGGTTACAATACGATAAAGTATAATCTCGCGGAGAGTTCATTGAAAGATATAAACCTGGGAGATATTGATGTCAATCTTAAAAATCTTGTTCTTTTTTATGGTGAGCATAAGGGTATTAAGAAATTGCGTGAGGCTATAAAGGAGAATAGCAGTATCCTTACTTCGGATGATATATTGGTTACAACCGGTGCCGCAACATCACTTTTTATAGTGAGTACCACATTGCTCAATCCCGAAGACCATTTGATTGTCATTAGGCCAAACTATGGTACTAATATCGAAACACCACGTGCTATTAACTGCGACATCAGCATTGTAGACTTGTACTTCGAACATGACTTTGCGATTGACATACAAGCTGTCAGAAGCCTTATTAAGCCAAGCACAAAACTTATTAGCATTACCAATCCGCATAATCCAACAGGAAAGTTGTTTGATGGGCATTTGATAAAAGAGTTGGTTGTATTGGCAGAGGAGCATAATTGCCGCTTGCTGGTAGATGAAACATACCGCGATCTTAATTTTCAAACAGAATTAAAGCCTTATATCGCTGAAATTTCTCCAAATGTCATTTCAGTATCTTCAGTATCTAAATCGTTTGGTGCGCCGGGCATCCGCATTGGCTGGCTGATATGCCGGGATGCAGAATTGATGCATGATTTCCTGGCGGCTAAAGAACAAATTTGCCTTTGCAACTCTGTGGTGGACGAGGAAATAGCCTATCATCTGCTGCATAATAAAACTGCTATATTGGAGAAAAGCCATGCGCACATACGTGCCAATTTTGAATATTTCAAAGAGTGGTTTGCTACCCAGAAGTTTTTGGAATGGGTAGAGCCTCAGTCAGGGGTGGTATGTTTTCCAAGGCTTAAGGCACAATACAACCATGTGGATATGGAGAAGGTTTACGAAAGGTTGTATAAGGAGTACGCTACAATAGTAGGGCCAGGGCATTGGTTTGAGCAGGACAAGAAGTATATGCGTATTGGATTCGGCTATCCTTCTCTGGAAGAGCTGAAAGCAGGATTGGATAACCTGCACCACTGCCTGATACAGGTTGCAGAATAACTTACTGTATTTATTTATAGGCCGTTGAAAGAGATACCTACGCTAAACTCGTTGGCAAGGGGGCCTTTGTCTTTTTTGAATACACCAACTACACCGTAGTATGCTACCAGATTGAATACGCTATAGCCTACACGAAATGTTGGTCCTGCGCGGAAAAGATTGAAGTCAGGGAAGCGTTTCTCTTTATATACTTTGGTAACGCCATCATCTTTGTATACTTGCTTTGTATGGGCATCTATCCGTACTCCTGCTTTGAATCCTATGGCAAATTTCCAAAAGTTATCATTCTTATCCGGGTTTGTCCTTATGCGCAACTCCAAAGGAATGTCGATATAGTTCAGGGATAGCTTATTCTTTTTGATATTAGATAGCTTGGTTGGGTCCATTGGGTCAAAATGGGTGCCTAATGAGTCGTCATTCATCTCTGAACGGTGATAAATATTAGATGACGAAAAGCCTATGCCCGGAGCAAAGCTGACGCGCGATCTTTTGATACGCAAATCGTAATAGTAATAAACACTGATACCTCTTGAGTACCATTTGGTTTTGAATCCATTGCCAATATTGTGTACCCAGTTAGTTCCCAGAAAATCTACGGCTATCCTGTCTTTTGGTAATTTTACCTTTTCTATCTGTGCCCATCTGAACTTACGTTCCTCTGCTTTGGTGCGGGAGGATTTAGCAACTGTGGAAGTTGAATCCTGTGCAGTTACAGAAATAGAGACAATTGCCAATAGGATTAAAAGAAACCAATGCTTCATGAATAAATTTTTCACTTAAGAACGGCGAAAGTAATCGTTTTGATGTGTAAGGCTTTAAACTTTATTGATATAATTACCATTAGGCAATAATTTAATTCATTTCTTATCAATTTTTCACACCTGGTAAGGGCGTGTAAGTGATTGATTTAGCTTCTCTTAGGATAAATATCGCCCTTCAATAGGCATTCTTCTTCCCATGCCGAATGCTTTTGGTGATACGCGTAAAATAGGTGCTGCCTGAAAACGCTTCCATTCATTCATGTTTACCATCTTCAAAACCCGCCTGACCAGTGCCTCATCAAATCCTTCCTGTATAAGTATATCAGGGCCTTTTAGCTCTTCTATATAGCCATGCAATACTTTGTCCAGTATATCATAATCAGGCAGGGAGTCAGAATCTTTCTGTCCGGGTCTTAACTCTGCAGATGGTGGCTTAGTAATTGTATTTATAGGAATAATCTCTTTTTCTCTGTTTATATACCTTGCCAATGCGAAAACCTGTGTTTTGTAAACATCGCCCAATACACTTAGGCCCCCGCACATATCTCCATATAAGGTTCCATAACCTACAGCAGCTTCGCTTTTATTCGTGGTGTTTAGCAGTATATAGCCGAACTTATTACTGAAGCCCATAAGTATAACCCCGCGACATCTTGCCTGCAGGTTCTCTTCTGCTATGTTAAATGGCAAGTCTTTGAAATGAGGTTCAAGCGTAGTTAAAAAACTTTGATAAGAGGTCTCTATAGATACAATTTCATAGCGCGTTCCCAGGTTTTTAGCCAGCTGCACAGCATCGTCTATTGAATGTGAAGACGAGTAGCCCGATGGCAATAATACATTCAGCACATTATCTTTACCTAGTGCCTCTGCTGCTATGCAAGACACTAATGCAGAATCAATACCTCCGCTTAACCCTAATACAGCTTTTGTAAAGCCAAGCTTGGCGAAATAGTCCCGCACTCCGAGTACCAGTGCTAAATAAATATCAGCGATATGCTTTTCGTTAGAATTATCTAATGACAGGATGTGATCTGCTGTGGTGCTGATATCTATAGTCGAAATTTCCTCTTCAAAGAAATTGAGTTGCTTTATAACACCACCGTTTTTATCAAGTGCCAAACTGCCACCATCAAAAACCAGCTCAGTTTGGGCGCCNNGACCTGATTCACATATACCATCGGCAGCTGGTAGCGGGCTACATTGGCTTTCAGCATTTTTACCCGGGATTCAAAATGAGTATAACTGAATGGTGATGCAGATAGATTGATAATAAAGTCAGGCTGCAGTTTTATCAACTCATCCAGTGGGCTGGCGATATATAGTGGATTTTCCAAGCCTGCATCCCAAATATCCTCGCAGATAGTTACCGCAATTTTGGCCCCCTTAAATTCTAGTAAATGAAAACTTTGATTAGGCTCAAAATACCGGTATTCATCAAACACATCATAGGTTGGCAATAGTGTTTTGTTAAATACCTGTTGTATTTTACCGGCATTCAAAAAATAGGCGCTGTTATATAAATCCTTGCCACCGGGAAGGGTGTTGTAAGATGGGGCACCTAATAATACGGCCACCTTATTTGTTGCAAGGGCGATTGTTTCAACAGCTTTTATACATTGGGTTATAAAGTGAGGGTACGCAAGGAAATCCCTTGCCGGGTAGCCACAAACGCTCAACTCACTGCAAACAAGCAAGTCTGCCCCTTGCTGCTCTGCGGTAGCTATAGCCCCGATTATTTTCTTTGTATTCAGTTCAAAGTTCCCTACATGGAAATTGAGTTGTGCCAGACATATTTTCATTATTCCCCTGATATTGTGCTGCTAGTGTCTTTGTAATAATACCTAAGCTTAGAATAGGACTCCCATGCGTAAAGCGACATTGCGGAAGTATATCTTCTCATTTTTATCATCATAGTCTTTAATAACATTCACAAGACCATTGTTAAAGTAGAATCCCATCAGCAAAAAGGTTTTGTCATTCAGCTTGTATTCTACTCCTGCCCCTACCTGTATCCTTACATCGGCAAAGTTACTCCTGAATTTTGGTATAATGCGGGTTACCTCATTATTCTTCCGGTATATGTTTTCTTTTTCTACTGATACATAAGTACCCGGATTTGCTTCTTCTGAAATGGCATCACTAAAATTTGCTCTTGATGAGACGAAAAAATTAAAAGTGAAACCAACCTGTCCATAAAAGTGAAATTTCTTTTTTATCTCGTTGGTCTTAAGCTTAAGGGCTACCGGCAGTGCAAGGGTTTGAATGATATACTGCTCATTTACTTCTGTTATACTAAGTGATCTGGAAGCGAAAGATTTTCTGCCGGTAATGTTGCCACCTTCATAAGAACCATACAATCCCGTGCTTATACCATAGTTTTTTTTGAAAAAGTATTCTACCACTATACCATAATCCGCATAAAACCTCGGATTTGCTTTTTTTAATTCTTTGCCCTGGGGTGATAGCCAGCCCACCCCTGGCGAAAATGCAAACCCCAATTTCAACTGTTTGGTGACAGCAAAAGAGCCTAAAGAGGTTAAAATAAATAGGGTAAATAAAATATGTTTCATGTCGAATGTAGAAAGGCTATTAATTTGTACCGAAAATTAGAAAAGTGAAACTGCAAAAAATATTCCTTGTTTTCGCTATTGCCTCAGTTTGTTTTCTGTCGCAATGCAAGTGTAATAAGTCAAAACCGGATGTAGACGTGTCTGGTATAGATGTGTCGGTAAAGATAGATCGGTTCGAGCAGGAATTTTTTGCTATCACCAAAGATAACGTAGCGGAACAAACGAAAGCTTTGGAGCGCAAGTATGGATATTTCTATCCTTTTTATGTGCATGACCTGATGCAGGGCTTCAGGACGGGCGATGATACAACCGTTTCTGTAACGCAGAATATAGTTGCCTTTACATCCGATAGTTTTATGAGGTCCTTTTACGATACAGTGGAAGCTAAGTATGCTGATGTAAAAGATTTGGAACAAGGCTTTACAGATGCTTATAAGCACATAAGGTATTATTTTCCGGAAGCGCCGCTGCCAAAGGTGATTACTATGATTACCCAGGTGAGCTATGGTGCAATAACTGCTGATACCAGTGTGTTGGCCATAGGGCTGGATATGTTCCTGGGCGATAAGTTTCCCTATTATGATAATTTTGGCATACCTGAGTATATACAGCGAAAGCTGGACAGGGAGTATATAGTAACCAATGGGGTAACCGTATTGGGCAACTTGTATTTCGGGCCGGATGAATATAAGCCTGGCCAGCCATTGTTAGAAGCTATGGTGGAAAGAGGGAAGCGCATGTATTTTTTAAGCCGTATTCTGCCGCAAACTCATGATACTATTTTGATAGGCTATAGTGCCAAACAATTGGCCTGGTGTAATGAAAGTGAGTATGCTATATGGCAGTATATGAATGAGAAGGACTTGCTTTATACAGATAAAACCAGGGAGCAGTTGAGATTTATGAAAGAAGGGCCAACTACAAATGGTATGCCAATGGAGAGTCCTGGAAATTTAGGGTCGTGGATTGGTTGGAAAATTGTAAGTAAGTATATGGAAGAGGCGGGCGATAAGGTAAGCCTGAAACAATTGATGACTGAGGTAGATAATAAAACTATTTTGGCAAAGGCAAATTACAGGCCTAAGAAATAAGTTTATGAATCGTATGAGTTCTTTTAGTGGGGATATCAATAAAGGCCGGGAAACATGGGATAGCAAGCTGTTTCGGTTGGTCAATTCTACTCTTTGCTTTTGTATAGCTTACATGATAATTACTTATTCATGTTTCTTCTTCTCTGGTATGGTTGCAAAGTTATTCAACTACCAAACGGATGTTTTTTATCACAGTATTAAATTCTTTTTACATCAGAAGGAGTGGAAGAAGTTGAGCGTTACCATTATCTTTTCTACACCTGTTGTGGTGATGTTTTTGTTTGGGATGCTTGCGCTATACCTGAATTTTAAAGTAAGAAAACTCACTAATAATTTTAATCTGATATTGATATGGATGTTTGTGATAGGCACTACGATGGCCTGTATGCAAGGGTTTATTGCCAACTTAGGTCTTGGCGAGTATAATTCTCCTTTTTATCAGAATCTGGCTATTGTGTTTTCCTGGTTTTTTATACCAGAGGCATTGGCTTATCTGTTTACCATAGTTTCAGTTTTTGTATTCCTGTTCTTTGTTACCCGGTTTATACGACCATTCCTTGCTCTGTCATATTCTTATTCTAAGGTGAATAAGCTTAGTAGAAGGAGGAAGTACTTTTTTGAAACAGCAGTTGCTCCATATATCATCGGTGCTTTAATTACCTCCTATGTTACCTTCCCAATGAACATGTATGTCCATGTTATTTATATTGTGGCTATTGGGCTTGCATTGTTTTTGGCTTGGCTTGCATTGTTTTATATAGATATAGAGCAGGATTTCGTTTATAAGTATAAAAGACTTCAGAAGATAGACTATTTCCTTATTGCATTTTTTGTATGTATAGTAATGTTTATTTATACAGTTGGCTTTAAGGGTATCATCATGTAGTATGCTTAAAAAGATCCTTTCAAAATTTGTTGGGAAAGAGCAGCAGCTGCCAGCCATTTTTGCCACTAAAATGCTGCTGGTATATATCGGCTGGAAGCTATTCCGCTATGGAGCAGATAACATAACAGTTCTGAATTTTTATTGGAGAAAACTATCTGATATCGTCGCTCAGTGGGAAATAAACATTGCGGTTCCACTATTGCGTATTTTTCTTAATGAGAAAATTACTGTTTACTCGAGAAATATTTTGCTTGAGAAAAGCGTTGCCGTATATGTGGCAGATCACTGCCTTGGTCTTTCGGCTATGTTTATTTTTACCGCATTTGTATTAGTTATAGAAGGCAATGTAAAGCATAAGATCTGGTTTATCCCTCTGGGCATATTTCTTATTGCTTTTATAAATGCTATAAGGGTTGCAGCGTTATGCTATATATTTAAATATGCTCCTGAGTGGTTTGATTTTAATCATTCCTATGTGTATGTAGCACTTACCTATGGAGCTATATTTCTGATGCTGATGTGGTGGATGGAGCGTTTTTATCCGGCAAGCAGATCAGCGCATTAATTCTCTTAATTCTGATAATACTTCAGGGCTGTCCCAACCTCTCTCTCCAATAGCTGTATATAATATTTGACCTTTTCTATCCAGTAAATAAGTCGTGGGAAATGTATGTATAAAATAAGGCTTACCCAGCATCTGGATTTGTACATATCGCAAGTGGGATTCGCGGTGTTCTTTAAATGCAGATAGCTTGGTCAGGCTTTCATCACTTACACACAGTATCTGTAATCTTTTGGATTCAAGAGATTGTAACCTTTCCAGCGATGGAAGCTCGTTGATACAATTGCCACACCATGTAGCCATAAAGTTCACAAGAATATAATCCTGCTCTCCGCTTTCGATATCTACAGCTAGGTTATTTGTGTCTGTTAGGTTGAACTGCTCAGGATGGATACTCGGTGCCACTCTGTATTTGACATAAAGGTGCGCACACCAGGCTAAGGCTATAAGCAACAGCCCAAAGGGTAAAATCCTTTTCATCTTAGTACTGCCCTGTATTAAGCAATACCAGTGTGCATGCCTCTTCAGTAGCTATGCCATTTTCTTCGGCCAATTCCTCCAACTCCCTGTTTTCTGTACCGGGATTGAAAATTATACGGCTTGGCTTTAGCTCCAGTATTTTATCGTAATAGCTTTTTTGTATAGAGGGGTTGATGTATAAGGTAAGCGTATCAACCGTTCCGGGCTCTGGAAATTCACTTTCTATTGTCACATCTGCCACGCTACCTGTATCGCGGCCCACTGCTACTACCGAATGCTCGTGCCGGCGAAGTAGTTTTATAGCTCTGTTAGAGTATCTGTCTATATGTGTGGATGCTCCTAGCACCAAAGTTGTCTTTTTCATGTCAGTTCCCTTTTACGTGTACGAATATGGACAAAGAACAGGACGTATGCACAAGACGTGGACAAAAAGCATGTTAAAACGAAACAGCTAATAAGATATTAGCGTACGAATCCAAACGAACAAAACAGACAGTGAAGCAGATAGCTGAAGCAGAAATTTCTTTATTACAGTATAATTTCTCTTCTGTTGAAGTATTAGCTTCCGACTCTGCCCGTGTTCAACGAAATGAATCGCTTTATCTGGCTATGCTGCTGGGTAATAACTACAGTAAGAAAGTGAAGCTAGTCACCAAAACAGAAGAAGAGCTTGTAACAATATCTGCTGTTATTTTGGCTGTGACAGAAACCCAGGTATTCCTGAAGGGAGGAAGTAAAATACCTGTAGTAGCCATATCCGAAGTTCACATTTATTAATACCCTGATTTCCTGTTAAATAGGGGTTTTTCATGTTCTCGGACGGTATAGTCGATATAAACAGTTAAATTGCACCCCCTTTCTACCACTGCTTACAATAAGAATTCATGGAACAGAACTTTATAGATTATGTAAAACTTTGCTGCCGTAGTGGCAAAGGTGGTACCGGCTCCTCACACTTTAGGAGAGAGAAATATATACCGCGTGGCGGACCGGATGGTGGCGATGGTGGTAGAGGCGGTCACGTTATATTGAAGGGCAATGCCCAGCTATGGACCATGCTGCACTTGAAATATCGTAAGCATGTAATGGCAGAAGATGGCGAACGCGGTGCAGGGTCGCTATGTAGTGGTAAGCAAGGGCAGGATGTGATACTCGAAGTACCACTAGGTACTATAGCACGTGATGTAGAAACAGGAAAGATAGACGTAGAAATAAACGAGGACGGCCAGGAGTATATATTGGTTGAAGGTGGAATGGGTGGCAAGGGTAACTCTTACTTTAAGACATCTACCAACCAGGCTCCTACGTATGCCCAGCCTGGCATACCCGGCAAAGAGGAGTGGAAAGTGCTTGAGTTGAAATTGCTTGCAGACGTGGGCCTTGTTGGTTTTCCCAATGCTGGTAAGAGCACGCTGCTGAGTGTAGTGAGTGCTGCAAAGCCTGAGATTGCAGATTATCCGTTTACGACTCTGGTGCCAAACCTGGGAATGGTTTACTACCGCGACAAGTTCAGCTTTGTAATGGCAGATATACCGGGTATAATAGAGGGTGCGCACCAAGGCAAAGGCCTGGGAGTGCGATTCCTGCGCCATATAGAGCGCAATGCCTGCCTGCTGTTTATGGTGCCTGCCGATACCGATGATATAGTAGCTGCGTATAAAGTTTTGCTCAACGAACTGGACCAGTACAATCCCGACTTGCTGCATAAAGACCGGGTGTTGGCTGTCACCAAGTGCGACATCATAGATGACGAACTGAAGCTGATGATAGAAAAGGACCTGAAAAAGAAATTAGGTAAAAAGGATGCTGTAAAAACTGTATTCATTTCTGCAGCTACAGGTGCCGGGATAGATAAGCTGAAAGATGAGTTGTGGGCGGTAATGAATAAAAAGGAAGAATATTAAATGAGGCGTATTGAGCCTGCAGACTGGTTCTTTCTTATCGCGCTTACATTTATATGGGGTAGTTCTTATATCCTCATAAAAAAGAGCCTGCTAGTTTTTACTGCAACAGAATTGGCTTGCCTTAGGGTAAGTATATCTATGCTGGCATCTCTGGCGTTGGTGCCAAAAGCGCTGAAAACTATACCCAAAGATAAATACAAGTACGTATTTATGACAGGGCTGCTTGGTAGTGCGGTGCCTGCGTTCTTGTTTGCCTTCAGTATGACCCGGATCAATAGCTCTATAACAGGTGTTATTAATTCCCTGTCTCCACTGTTTACTATGCTTACCGGTATCCTGTTTTTCAATCAGGTATTAGTAAAGGAGAAAACAACAGGCGTAGTAATTGGTTTTGTTGGAGCCGCGCTGCTTATTCTTTTGAAACCTGATGGCAAGTTGAACGGAGATATGATATGGGCAATATTACCTGTTATAGCCACTTTTTGCTATGGGCTTAGCGGTAATATTGTAAAGGAAAGACTATCTCAAAGCAGTTCGCTTTACCTTACCGCGCTAGCTATGCTTATGGTGGGCACACCTTGTCTGTTGGCTTCATTTTATTTGGGAATACCTGCAAAAATTGTTCACGTAGATGGAGGCTTCAATGCCTTGGCTTACGTAGCTTTTCTGGCGGTGTTTGGCACCTTTATAGCCTGGATGATGTACTATAGATTGGTACAGCGTACAGATGCACTTTTTGCTTCTTCAGTTACTTACCTGATACCGGTAGTAGCAGTGGCCTGGGGTATATATGATGGCGAGCAATTTTCAGTTTTTCAACTGATGGGTATGGTGCTCATTCTGATAGGGGTATGGTTTGTAAGTCGTAAGGTGAGTCCTAAAACTGAACCTAAAGAGGCTTAAATTGCTCAAAACCCTGCTTACACGAAAAACAAAAACGGATAGCCCTGCAAAGTGTAGAGCCGAAGGGCGAATTGAGTGTAGTGTCGGTACTATGGCAATGGGGGCAGCGCACACGGTTTAGAGCTTCTTCAGTTATTTCCCCATCTATATGCACAGGGGGTGCTATGCCGAATTTTTCAAGCTTGGATTTTGCATCTGAGGTCATCCGGTCGCTGGTCCAGGTTGTTTCAAAGTCTACGGCTACCGTTACTTCAAAACCAGCTTTCTCTACCGCATCCAGGATATTCTTTTTCATGACATCAATAGCCGGGCAACCCACAAAGGTTGGGGTCATGGTGATTGATGCCTTATTGTCTAAAAGTTCTACGGAAGTGATGATGCCCATATCCACTACCGATAATACGGGTATTTCAGGATCCTGAACGGATTCAAGAGCCTGCCAGATTTTTTCCGTGTTGTCTTCGTTTTTCATCGTTAAAATTTGCCGGTGCTTCCAAATCCGCCCTCTCCGCGGTCTGTTTCGGTAAGCACTTCTACCTCGTTCCAGCTTATCTGCTCGTATCGGGCTATTACCATTTGTGCTATCCTGTCACCGTTGTTGATTACAAAGGTATCATTAGATAGGTTAATGAGTGCTACTTTCAATTCGCCACGATAATCAGAATCTATGGTGGCGGGGCTGTTCGGCAAGGTAATGCCATGTTTGAATGCCATGCCGCTACGAGGGCGCAATTGTGCCTCCAGTCCTTTTGTAAGCTCGATGAACAAGCCGGTAGGTATTAGTTTTCTTTCCAAAGGGGAAAGTGATACCTGCTCGGTAAGAAATGCCCTGATATCCATACCTGCGGCGCCTGCAGTTTCGTATGCCGGTAATGGATTGTTGGAGCGGTTGATGATTTTTACTGATGACATATCTATAATTTTATTGGTGTGCATGTGCCTCTTCTTCGCTACAGGCGTAGCGCATTTTTTCCTTTTTTACAGGCTCCTGCGTCGGGCTTCCTGCTTTTTTGTCGTTTAGCATTTTTTGGATCAATCGGGCGCGCTCAGCCAGCACAGACTGGCGCAGCTGCTCGTCACGTTCTTTGCTATAATATCCTATTCCATCTACAAAAGTGTTTTCTACTTTGGCGTAAATGGATAATGGATTGTCGCTCCACACAACTATGTCCGCATCCTTGCCTGCTTTCAAGCTGCCCATGTGCTTATCCAGGTGAAGCATTTTTGCTGGGTTCAGCGTTACCATTTTCCACGCCTCTTCTTCGGTCATGCCGCCGTATTTTATAGTTTTTGCAGCCTCCTGGTTTAACCTGCGTGCCATTTCTGCATCGTCGCTATTTATCGCTGTGTTTACACCCATTTTGGTGAGCACAGCGGCATTATACGGTATGGCATCCAGCACCTCCATTTTGTAAGCCCACCAGTCGCTGAACGTAGAAGCGTTAACGCCATGTGTTTTCATCTTGTCTGCCACTTTATAGCCTTCAAGGATATGTGTAAAGGTATTTACTTTAAAACCAAAAGAATCTGCTACATGCATCAGCATATTTATTTCGCTCTGCACATAGCTATGGCAAGTAATGAAACGCCTGCCTTGCAATATTTCTTTCAGTGCTTCCAGTTCCAGATCCCTTCTTACAATTTCAGCTGATGTGCTTTTAGCTTTTGGGCTTACGGCATTTCCACCTTTGTATTCCCTGGCTTTGGTAAAATAATTATAGTAAGTCTGCTCCACTCCCATGCGGCTTTGCGGATAGCGTATGCGGAATTTGTCACCCCAGTTGCTTTGCTTTACGTTTTCGCCCAGCGCAAACTTGATAAATCCGTCGGCGCCAGCGATTTTCATTTGGTCAAAGCTGCTGCCCCACCTCATTTTTACCATAGCGGACTGGCCACCTATCGGGTTGGCAGAGCCATGCAGTAGCTGGCAAGCAACCACACCACCTGCCAGGTGGCGGTAGATATCTATGTCTTCACAATCAACTACATCGCCAATGCGCACTTCTGCGCTGCTGCTCTTTGTGCCTTCATTTACACCGCCTGTAATGGCTATATGTGAGTGTTCATCTATAATGCCGCTGGTAATATACTTGCCGGAGCAATCTATTGTACGGCAGTCTGAACAGGATAAGCCTTTGCCTACAGCACTTATCTTTCCGGCTTTAATTATTACATCAGCATTTTGAAGTGCTCCTTCTGCCTCGTTTGTCCATATAGTGCCATTCTTTAGCCATACATTTTCCGTTTTTAGCATAGAATCACTGCCATACGCCATGAAAGGGTAAAACACTTTGCCTAAAGCGGATAAGTTAATGGTATCAGGTTTTTCGGCCTTTATGCTATCTTGAAATACTTTTATCCTGCGAGATCTCCACGTAACCCACTCGCCTGTGGTCATCTGGCCTGTACCTGCGATAGTGAAGTTGTCGTAATTAATGGTTCCATTCAGTCGTATCAGGTTGCCATTGTCCGCTTTTTTAGGGGAGAATGCAAGCGATACCTCCTGATCTTTGCGGCTGAATTTGATGTCTATTTTCTGGGTGTCTGTAAGCGCTATCTGCGCCTTGCTTCCACCGGCTTCGCCAATAAACTGTAGCTTGGAATACTTAAGTGTATCCTTGCTGAATATATCCACTACATAATCACCCCGTATGTCTTTTGGCTCAAGGGCATTTATCTGATACTTTCTGCCCTGTACCCAGTTTTCGTGGATGGTGCAGTTATTATTGAAAAGCGGTTTGGAGGTGATGATGAAGTTTGCCTGTTTTCCTGTTTCCAATGATCCTACGTTATCTGATACTTTGAAAAGGCTGGCAGGGGTATAGGTTAGGGCCTTTAATGCAGCTTCTTCGCTGAGTCCGTATTTAACCGCTGTTCTCAGATTTTTCAGGAAATCCTCTTTCTTTTCCAGATCTGAGGTGGTAAGACAAAACTCAATGCCATTTTTTTGAAGTGCAGACAGGTTTGTTGGGGCTAACTCCCAGTGCTTCATTTCCTCAAGGCTTACCCATGTAGCTTTGTAAGGGTCTTCTACATCAAAAGCCTTTGGAAAGTTTATGGATGTGATCAGGCTTGCCTTTAGGGCTTTCACTTCTTCAATACGCTGATATTCATTGCCACTTGTTTTGATAATATACTGTATGCCAAATTCGTCACCAACTTTGTCGGCCCTTACAGCTTTGCCCCAATCGTTTGCTTCAAATACCTGTGGTAATGTTTGTGTCTGATTCCATGCTTCGAGGGATAGGTTAAATTCTTTCTTGTCCTTTGCTGCTGCATACCACTGTGCATCCAGGTAAGTTTGCCTGAGCAATGCAATGGCACCCATAAGTGAGCTTGGGTAGTCCTGGGTACTGGTTCCTTTGTTAAAGGAATAGTGCGCCGATGCTTTATCTTTGATTATTACCAGATTTTCCTTTTCGTGTGCAAGTGATACTAAGATGCCGGTTCCCCGGGCAATTCCATTTTTGTTGTGTGTGAGAACTGCTCCAAAGCCCTGCTTGCGCAGTTCATCTGCACTGGCCTCATTTAGCTGGAACTGGTCAGCTGCGTTGATATTGCTTCGTATGGCCTGGTTCCATCCATAAGCTCCTTTAATATTTGATTCGAGTTGCTGCTCATCGCGGTCTGCTTGCGGTTTATCTGGCGTAATACCATAATCGCTGTAGGCATCTATAAACGAAGGATATATGTATTTGCCCTTTAAATCATGGACTATTGCACCATTGGGAATATTTATACCTTTGCCATAACTGACTACTATGCCGTTTTTAATTATCAGTGCAGCGCTGTCAATCTTCTTGTTGTAAGCTATATATATCGTTGCATTGGTAAAGGCATGAAGATTGGTCCTGAAATCATCCGGGCCATTGGTTTTAAAGGTTGTCTCCTGTGCTGATATAGCAGTGAACAGGGAATACAGGATAACTATACAAATCAACTTTTGCATAAAGGCGGAAGACAATTTTTTGTATTGGCAAAGTGCTAAAGTAGGTGTTGGAAGTGCAATTTTTGAATTTTTAGGAAGGTAACGCTACTAATTGGCCGTAATTGGCGTCTGTAGATTAATTATTTAATGGTGAAACATATTTTATTATTTATTGCGGGGTTGAGTTTTTTGAGTGCAGGTGCATCGCATATTGTGGGTGGCGAAATATCTCATGAGGCATTAGGGAATAATCAATATCTGGTAACACTGAAGCTGTACCGGGATTGTAATCCGCTATGTACGGAGTGTGCTCCTTTCGGAGATCCTGAGTATATAGCCATATATAGTGCGGCAGGTACGCTTATACGCCAGGTGCCCATGCCGTTTACCGGAGCTACGAATGTGGTTCCAGTAATAAACAATCCCTGCCTTGACCTTTCGAATATAAATGTATGTACGGAACTCGCAGTTTATACTGCAACAGTAATATTGCCACCTGTACAGGGGGGGTATGATGTGTGGTACCAAAGGTGCTGCAGGAGTTCCTCTATTGTAAATATTGCCCAGTTTCAGGGAGCTACTTATGTAACGCATGTGGCAGGGACAGAGGTAGGCGGAGTCAATAACAGTCCATACTTTAATAATGCGCCCCCTGTATTTATCTGTGTAAATGCCCCTTTGGTGTTTAACAATTCTGCTACTGACCCGGATGGCGATAAACTTGTATACTCATTAGTAGCTCCATTTAGTGGTTCGTCATCAGATTGCCCAAATCCAATCCCGGGTGCATCACAGGCACCTGGTCCCGGTGCCCCATGCCCGGAGTCTCCAACGGCCTATGGAAGCATCGTTTATAATCCGCCCTTTTCAGCAAATAACCCAATGAATGACCCTGTTAATTCAGGGGTAATGAAGATTGATTCCCTGACAGGAGTATTGAGTGTAAAACCAAATGCTGTTGGGTCTTTTGCTGTGGGTGTGCAGGTGCAGGAGTACAGGAACGGAGTTTTAATAGGAACAGTAACCAGGGATTTTCAGTTCAATGTGGTAAACTGTAATATACCTATAGCAGAAATACCTGCATTGGATATAGACCCCAATACACTTGTAGGGTATTATTATATCAATTGCAGGGATAGTACGATAACATTTAATCCTGATGTAATCGATAATGACCCGGGTTCGGCTCCATTGACTTATCACTGGGATTTTGGTATTCCCAGCCGTACAGATGACACCTCAAATCTGCGCGCACCAAGCTATACATTTAAAGATACCGGCGTATATACTATTACATTAATTGTGAGCAAAGAAATAGATGGCGTAGGATGCTATGATACGGCGCAAGCTAAAGTAAAAGTAAATCCGCCTTTTTATCCCGAATTTGAAATAGTCATAGGCGGTGGAGGACAGTGTCTGGATTCAGCAATTGTGTTTAGCGATTCAACTTCAACAATAGCAGGAGTGGTAAATGGCTGGAACTGGGATTTTGGGGATGGTACATTCAGTTCCCAAAGGAACCCTGTAAAGCAGTACCAGACTCCTGGAACATTTAAGGTAAAGCTGACTGCTACCAATAGCCTTGGCTGCCGGGATACGGCAACAGCACGCGTGGTGATACATCCACTTCCTGTTATGGATTTTACCACAAGCCCTGTTTGCATTTCGCAGCCTACTGCTTTTACCAATACGTCTACCATAGCCAGCGGAAGCATCAATAGCTACAACTGGAATTTTGATGGTGCAGGAGTGGGACTGCAGCGAAATGAGACATTCGTGTTTAACTCTTCAGGCACAAAGACAATTACCTTAAGCGGGATAAGTGATTTTGGATGTAAGGATACATTATCCAAGACAGTATCAGTGAATCCTATACCTGTGGTGGATATAACGCCTTCGTCGGCAGCTATATGCTCTTTCGATAGTTTGCCATTGAGCGCTACCGGAGCCAACAGCTACCTATGGTTCCCGGGCAATAACCTGAATGACCCTACAAGTGCTAATCCTACAGTGTACGCAGATACAGTATCGCTGAAATATGTAGTAGAGGGTACGGACCTGAATGGTTGTAAAAATCGCGATTCAATAAGCATAGTAGTAATAAGACTTCCACCTGTAGATGCGGGAGTTGATACTTCGGTATGCCTTAGTCCGGGTAGTTTCAGGGATTTTGTAATGCTGCAGGCAAGCGGAGGTGTAACATATAGCTGGACACCCGCTACAGCATTGGATAATACTACTATATCCAATCCTACATCAACACCTGATACCAACATTACTTATTATGTAACAGTAGTTGATTCTAACGGATGCAGGAATACAGATTCGGTAAGGGTTGTGGTATTGGATCCATCACTAGACCTCATAGCAGAAGATGATTTGCCGATTTGTGAAGGACAGTTGGCCAGGCCTACAGTTCTGGACCAGGGTGCCTCGTCGTATATATGGACACCTGCCACCTATGTGTCTAATCCATTTATGCGGAATCCTTATTTCAATCCTCCGCTTACCACTATTTATCAGTTGGAAGTACAAAACTATTGCTACACAAAAACAGAGTCTGTAACTATCAGTGTATTGCCATTGCCGACGGTGTATGCAGGCGAGGATACAACGATATGGAGGGATATGAAAGCAACGCTTTCCGGCTCTACAGATGGAGTAAAATACTATTGGTACCCGGGGGATTATGTAAAGGAGCCATTTCAATTGACTACTGTTGCTACACCACCAATTACCACTACTTATTACCTGTATGCATTTAATTCAGCAGGCTGCTTTAGTGTAGATACGGTATTGATAACAGTAGATTCTAAAACGATACTTTTACTGCCTACGGGCTTTTCGCCAAATGGGGACGGAATCAATGATGTGTTCCATATAGCACGCTACCTGAACATAGAGAAGATAGAGGACTTCAGTGTATACGACCGCTGGGGGCAGAGGGTATTTGTAACCGATGATGTAACCGATGGATGGGATGGTAACTATCGCGGCAAAAGCCAACCGCTTGGCAGCTATATCTGGAGATTAAAAGCTTACACAAAAGACGGAGCGGTACTGGATAAAAGTGGCACTATAACACTGATACGCTAAACTAGAGCTTAAGTCCTTTTAACTTAGGGGCTTTAAGCCAGGCAACTAATACTACTACCAAGGTCATGCTGCCTCCGAAAACTACGGAGGTGACGGTTCCCATGAGTCTTGCTGCCATACCGCTTTCGAAAGCACCTATTTCATTGGATGACGAAATAAACACCTGATTTACTGCGCTCACCCTGCCGCGCATATTGTCGGGAGTAAAGGTCTGTAATATAGTTCCCCTTATTACTACGCTGATGTTATCGAAAGCCCCGATAAGGAATAGCATAACAATAGACAGGCCAAAAGAAGTAGACAAAGCAAAGCCTATGGTAGCTATGCCGAAGCCCGCAACTGCCAACAATAAGTTGGTGCCTGCCCGGTTCATAGGCGGGTTAAATGCAAGGAAAATCCCCATCATAACACTGCCGAAGAAAGGTGCAGCGCGCAACCAGCCAAGGCCCTGTGGGCCTACGAGCAATATGTCGCTGGCAAATACAGGTAAAAGTGCAACGGCACCTCCAAATAGGACCGCAAAGAGGTCGAGAGTGATAGCGCCCAATAGAAACTGATTAGAGAAGACGAACTTCATGCCTTGTTTGAACGCTATTGAGAAAGATTCGCTTTGCTCTTTAGGGGGCGTGGGTTGTCTTTTCACACGGGTAAAAAGAATAAGCGATAAAAGGATAACGCAGCAAGCGAATGAAAAGGAGATAAGCTCACCATAATCGCCCCCAAGTGTATGCTCCAGGTAACCATAAAGTAAACCGCCTACTGCCGGACCCATGACTGCTGCAGTCTGCCATGT
>DLGO01000028.1 GCA_002482725.1 Bacteroidetes bacterium UBA7692
TCTTCATCCCCCAAAAAGTCTTTGTCGTACCCAACCAGGTGGGGCAGCAAAGACTTTTTGGGGGATGAAGAGTTTTTTCAGAATGACGGCGAAAATACCTTTAGCGAATTGCTGCATATTACCAATGCATTTACCATAGGAGCCATCATCATAGGCAGCCTGTCCATGGCCGTGCAGCTGATATGGGAACGGCCTTTTTTCAAAAAGAACAAGGTAACACAATATATACCATCGGCACTGGTAGTAGTAGTTACCGGCGTGCTTGTAAACC
Source organism: Bacteroidetes bacterium UBA7692 (assembly GCA_002482725.1). Classification (GTDB taxonomy): domain Bacteria; phylum Bacteroidota; class Bacteroidia; order Chitinophagales; family LD1; genus UBA7692. The sequence continues at coordinate 272 of DLGO01000028.1, forward strand.
TGCTCTTCCAACAGGTATACCCTTCTCTGGCGCTAAGCACAGAGCATCTGGTATCCATACCTGTAAGCTCCACGCCAAAACAGTTTTTCTCTTTTTTCTACCTGCCCGACTTCGCCTCTATTACAAAGGTTCAGGTTTGGATAACGGCGGCTACACTGGCCATAATAGCAAGCCTGGAAAGCCTGTTGAGCGTGGAAGCTACCGACAAGCTGGACCCATATAAAAGAGTTACGCCCACCAACCGCGAGCTATTGGCACAGGGAGCGGGCAACATCGTATCGGGGTTGATAGGCGGGCTACCTGTAACGGCGGTAATAGTTCGCAGCTCTGCCAATGTACATGCAGGCGCTAAAAGCAAACTTTCGGCAATACTTCATGGCGCTATATTGCTGGTGTGTGTGGCCTTTATCCCGTTTGTACTGAACACCATACCGCTGGCATCGCTGGCCGCTATATTGCTGTATGTGGGCTACAAGCTAACCAGCATACAAGTAGTAAAGGATATAGCAGCAAAGGGATGGACACAGCTGATACCATTTATTATAACTGTAGTAGCCATACTATTTACAGACCTGCTCATAGGCATCCTTATAGGAATAGCCTCCAGCCTGTATTTTATTATTAAAAGCAACTACTCGACAGGCATATTGCTGGTGCAGGATGGGAACAGGTTCATGGTAAGATTGCGGAAAGATGTATCCTTTTTAAGCAAACCGAAAATAAAAAGCATGCTGGATGGAATACCCGAAAACTCCAGGGTAGTGATAGATGCTACACGTGCCGACTTCATAGACCTGGATGTAATAGAAGTGGTAAACGACTACATCAGCATAGCCCACTCCCGAAACATCGATATTGAGATAAAGACAACAGAATCCAAGCCGGTTTCTCCGTTTATTGCACCATCTACAAACTTAGTATAGTATGAAATCGCACGAAAGATTATTGCTCGAAAATAAAGCCTGGGCACAGGAAAAGTTGATAGATGACCCGTCGTACTTTGTACGCATGTCCAAGGTGCAGACGCCGGAATTTCTCTGGATAGGCTGCAGCGACAGCCGCGTACCTGCCAATGAGATAACAGGCACGCAGCCCGGCGAAATATTTGTACATCGCAACATAGCCAATATGGTGGTACACACAGACCTGAACCTGCTGAGTGTGCTGCAATATGCCGTGGAGGTGCTGGAGGTGAAGCACATAATAGTATGCGGGCACTATGGCTGTGGCGGCATAAAAAGCGCCATGACCAGAACCAACTTTGGCATCATAAATAAATGGTTGCGCAACATAAAAGATGTGTATAGCATACACAGGGCAGAGATAGATGGCCTGAGCACCGAAGATGAAAGATTTAACCGCCTGGTAGAGTTTAACGTGAAAGAGCAATTGATGAACCTGGCTAAAACATCGATAATACAAAAAGCATGGAAGCACCACCAGCGGCCACACCTGCACGGCTGGGTCTACGATCTGAAAGACGGGATACTAAGGGATGTGTTTAACATGCCTCCGGGGACCGAGATAGATCCGCTGTATTCGTTCGATAATCTGTAATCAAATCAGCCTATCACTGAAGAGATAGACTGCCATAGTAAATCCGCTGAGCGCCGCCAGGTGTATAGCTTTTGGCGTTCGTGGCCTTTTTCTACCAGTGAATTATACAGCGTGGTGTCGCTATATAACTGAAGCATACAGGCAGCAATTTCGGCAGCATCCTCCGGCCTGGCATAAAGCGCGGCATCGCCGCAAATCTCGGGCATGCTGGAGGTAGTAGAGGTGACAACAGGCACACCGCATGCCATAGCCTCTACAGGTGGCACACCGAAGCCCTCGAACAGGCTTACATACAGCATGGCAAAGGCAGAAGATACCAGTAATGGCAATGCGGCCTCTTCTACACGGCCTATGAACTTAACATCAGACCCATGCTTCATAGTTTGGTGAAAGGCCTGTACCTCATCATTTTGCCAGGCCAGGTTGCCAGCCAAAACAAAGCAATGAGCAGCTGAAGTTTGCTCTTTAAACTGTTCAAAAGCAGCCAGCATCTTCAGCACATTTTTGCGCGGATGTATGGCACCAACATAAAGGAAGAAAGGCTTGCCACCAGCGTACTGTTGGCGAACGGCCTCTTTCTGATTAATGCTGAAAGATTGACGGAAGCTGTCTTTAATACCATTATAGACAACGTCAATCTTTGCAGCAGGCACATGATAATGTGCCACGAGATCGTTCTTTGAAAATTCGGAAACCGTGGCTATGCGCGCTGCATGCTGCGCAAACCTGGGAATGAAATACCTGTAGTACTTGTTCTGAAGCCGGGTGATGTATTGCGGGTAATGCTCGTATGAAATATCATGTATAACAGCCAATTGCTTTACATCGCTACGCAGAGAACAAAAGCCATCCGGTGAAAGGAAGAGGTCAGGCTTATGCTTATTAAGCCATGCTGCAACACTCCACTCGAACCACCATACAAAAAGGAAAGGATGTCGCGCTTGCGGTGCAAGCACCACAGGAGTAATATTTGGTGCAAATACAAACTGTGCATCATAAGGCCTGTCGAACAAAAAGAAGAAATGAATCTCGGGATGTTCGCTCACAATTACCAGTAGCGTTTCGTAAGTAAAGTTGCCTATACCTTCGAGCTTTCCTTTTAAAAGGAAACGGGTATTAACTGCTATGGTCTTTGTGTACTGCAAGCCTTATGGATAAGCGATGAAGTAATATTCTGTATTATCGTTGAAATACGCTGAAAATTCATCAAGGCTTAATTGTCCTTTGTTATCAAGGAAACCTTTAAGGGTGTTTATCTTCAAGCTGCATTCATTTGTTATGAAGCCAAAGATATCATCCGGTTTGGTGCCATAAAAATCGGAGCCTCCAAGGCCGCATTCGAAAACGATATGCGGACGGGAATGCTTTATGGTATTGATGCCGCCCCTGATAACACCAAATTCCCCGCCTTCCACATCAATTTTGATAAGGTCAATTTTGGTATTGGCCGCAACGATATTATCCAGCACGTCTATCTCAACAGGTATTACTTCTATATCAGGATTTTGGGTATCATACCTGCGCTGCTTCAAGCCGCTATAAGCAGGCGCATTGCGCACATGGTTAAAGGTTGTATTGCCTTTTTCGAAGCTAAGTGCTAATTGAAAAAGCTGCACATTCTTGCCCCTAAATTTTTGCTTCAGAGCATTGAACATAACCGGTATTGGTTCAAATGCGTAGTGTGTACCTTTTGGAGACAACTCTATAAAAAGATCCAGTATTTCACCTTTGTGGCAGCCTACATCTACACAATTGGAGCCGGGCTTCAGCACACGCTTCATTATCTCAAGCGTTTGCCTGTCGTATTGCAGATTCTTGGTTATATCCAGTTTAAGCGCCCACAAAATACTCCTGGCCAGTTGTTTTAATGCCTTTATCATTTCCCTTTGTATAGATAGGTGCAATGATAACTACTTTTAGCCTGCATAGGGCAAAACGGAGCAAATTGGACGGTAGATTACCAAGGAAAACGGGCTAAGATTAAGTTCCCTTTTGCAATTTACCGGACAGGGTGGAAACCAGGTGTATAAAGCGGGCTATTGGTAAAATACCAGTGAGCAGAATAATAGGGATATGGATAACCAAGCCAACCGACAGTTGCGCAAGCCAATGAATATCCGGCAGGCGAAGAACAAAAAATGAGGTAATACTAAGGGCTATAAACAGCAACCATTGCAGGATGCGCTTAGCCTGTAGCTGAAGGGAAAACACCCGGTATGTAACAAATATTTGCCCACCAACTACCAAAAGCTGGGTAAAAAGCGTGGCAAAAGTCGCTCCCAATGCGCCATAGTGTGGTATCAGGTACAGGTTAAGGCTAAGATTCAATACAAGGCCAAGTGTGGCAATAATATTTATCTGGCGCAAGGTACCTTTGGCAAGCAGTAAAGTACCATACACGTAAACGCTGGATATCGGTATAAAGGAAATCATGAGCCAGCCAAAAACATTTCCCCAGTAAGCATCCTGGCGGTGGTAAAGTAGCTCTATCATTTCGTTACGGAAAAAATAGCAGGCGATACCAGCTGTCCACGACAACAGGAAAAGCAGGGAGCTGCTCAGGTTAAGCAGGTCTTTTACCGAAGCCCTCTCCTTTATCATACGCGAGAACATGGGTAGCAGCAGCACCGAGAAAAGGTAAGCTATCATATTGGCTGCATCAAGCATGCGGTAGCCTGCGGCATATATACCTGCCTCCATAGCTCCCCTGTCACCCAGCATACGCTCTATCATAAATGCGTCTACCCTGTAGTAGATACCCATAAGCAGGCCGACAAGCGCAAATGGCAGGGAATGTATGAAGATAGCCTTGGTAAAGCGAGGCCTCCAAAAGGTAAAGGTTGCCTTTGTGCTGGAAAGGATAATGATGAATGCCAGAACTGCTGTTATGAAAAGGGCAAAAGTCTGGGCATAGATGAAGCGAAAAATATCGAAGTCTTCACGCAAGTCTGGCCAATACATGAGCACTGCACAAAAGGCGATGGTGAGCAACCTGTCTGAGACCGACAGAACCGTATCGGCCTTGAACAGGTGCAAGCCAGAAATATTGGAGCGTAGGTATAGTATCATGGAGAGCAGGAACTGATTAACGGCCAACCAGGCAAGCAATTGAAGCTGGACTTTATCTAAGCCACTACTGATAGCAACTAGCGCTGTAATGGCAAAGTAGAATACGGACAGCACGATCTTGATACTTAACAGATTGGGCAGGTATGAGGGAATACGGCCTGGATTGCGCGCTACGGCTCGATTGTTGAAATTATAGATACCGAAATCCAGGATAACGCTAAACAAAAAAGAGAAATTAAGCACCGCGAAATATGTACCATACACTTCCGGGCCAAGGGAATTTTGCACTTCACGATCGATACCAAATATCCATAGAGGTTTCACCAGCAGGTTCATTGCCAGTAGAAATATCAGGTTAAAGGTAAATTTTTTGCGCATGGTTAAAATTGCCTTACCGGCAAATGAGCAGGCCTTACAAAAACAACATTATCTGATGTATCGGTGAAACCTTTAAAATATTGCTCTTCATTGGTTATCGTGCTTAAATCGCCATCACTGGCAATCGCATAAAGAGCGTATCCTTTTTCTGCCAGGAATTGTTTGCAGAGTGTATAGTTAGGTGTTTCATATACCGGGAAATACTCCATTACAATTACCGGATTAGCGTTATCTAGATATTCGCCCATGCCCTTCAGGGCTTCATATTCACCACCTTCCACATCTATTTTGATAAAGGTGGTTGTATCAAAGAAAGCCGAGAGCAGCTCATCCAACACCTGGGTTTCCACTTCGTATGATTCTGAGGTGTACTTTTCATGTATGGCTGCTGCAGGCACCAATGTGTTATATTCTGAATTGAAATCGGGGTATTCGAAGAACTGCAGTTTTTTTCGTTCTGAGAAAACGGCTCGGTTGATACGCTGAACATTCTGCAAATCGTTGGTATTGACAGTCAGCACAGCAAAGGTATTGCGGGTGGGTTCAATAGAAATCACTTTTCCATGGCTACCAACAAGCAGAGAAGACAGACCTGAAAAAAAACCATAATGGGCTCCTGCATCTACAAAAGTGGCCGCCTCGGGCAAGTACTTCAACAGAAATTTAACCAGCCTAAGCTCTGATGAATGCGACTTGCAGCCAAACAGATAGATATCGTTAGCTGCCGGAAATGAAAGTTGGAATGACCGTCCGGTGAATAAGCGTACTGAAAGCCTGATGGTGTTTTTAGTAAACGGATAAATAAAAAAGCGAAAGAACCACGAAAACAGGTAGCGAAACGGCAAATGCATCAGCTTCCACAGCTTGCTGCTGTTAATGAGCACTTCCCGTTTCAACAGTTCTTCAAATAGCTGGGTTCGTAATTCAATAGCCATATTCGGGCTAAAAATAACTTATTTCCAATGGTTTAAAAGATGTAGTAGGTCCGATATAACCAAAACAAATAATTCAGGCTTCAAAAGCAGGATAATTGAGACGAAGGTTTAATACCATCCAATAATTTCTACTTTTGGCGTTTGTAATCAAAAAAATTCATGGATAATAATTCAACAAACCTGCTAGGTGTATTAGAGATTGTTTTAAAATGGCGCAAGCATATCATTATAGCCACCATAATATCTGCCGTAATAGCAGCATTGGTATCGCTTTTTGTAATGGATGAATATTATAAGTCATCAGCACAGTTGTACCCTGTAAACCAAGCATTGAGCGATCGTAGCGCCATGTTCAATATAAATTCGGCCCCTACCGTAGATTACTATGGAGATAAGAATGATGTAAACCGCGTTTTGAGCATTGCCAACTCCAGTACTATAAAGGATGAAGTTATAGCTAAGTATAATCTTATAGAGCATTATAAAATAGACACTACTTCAAAGATCAAAAGGTCACTTGTAAGAAAGGAATTCAAGGATAACTACTCGGCCATTAAAACGGAGAGAGATGCTATAGAGATAACATTGTATGATACAGACCCCCAGTTGGCAGCAACTATAGTGAATGATGTAGTGCATATGGTTGATAGCCTGAACAGTGTTGTGGTAAAGGCATTCAGGGAACGCATGCTTACTTCGTTTGTAAACGACAGTGTACTGCAAACACAAAAGCTGAAGTTGATAAGCGACTCGTTAACCTATCTTGCCAATAAGTACAATATAGATGTAAAAACCAGTGAATTTGGCAAAAGTATAATAGTAGGTGGGGACTTTCAGTCAAGGGAGATAGTAAAAGCTTTGGCAAATGAGCAGGATAACCTGACAGAAGAGTTCCTGATACGTAGCAATATCAAAGGACAGATACAAGTATCCCTTAAAAGCAATGCTTCGTCCCTGCACGTATTAGAACTGGCTTTTCCTGCAGATAAAAAGAGCAAGCCAATACGCTGGCTGGTTGTTATGAGCGTCACCTTCGGAGTGTTCGTATTCTCTATTCTGGGAGCATTGGCAATTGAGCAGATAAAGAATTTAAGGCTTCAGTTGAACAGAAGCAGTTCTTCATCAGATATAGCGTAACAAAATGCAACCGAACAGGATTTCGCCCAGCCAAACAGGCCTTTTTGTAGGGTTTGCAGGCTTGTCACTCGCTGCTTTCATTGCAGCATTTGCTACAGGTTCCTCCTTCTTTGCACTGATACCCGCTGCCCTGGTAATTCTGATGGTTGGCATATTTGATTTCAGCTACCTGTTTTATCTGCTGCTGTTTGCGTTGCCGCTTTCTATAGAGTACAATATAACAGATTCATTGGGTACCGACCTACCCACAGAACCGCTAATGGTAGGGCTCATGTTGATAACGATATTCTACCTGCTATATAACAAAAGTGCCATACCCTCCAAGTTTTACCTGCATCCGCTTTTCCTTATCATTGTTGCACACCTTGCCTGGATATTTATAGCAAGCCTTAATTCCACAAACATTGTGGTATCCCTTAAGGTTTTTGTAGCAAAACTATGGTATATAGTAGTATTCGTGTTGCTTACTCCTTTAGTTATAAAGAGCAAGATGAATTTCAAAGCGGCCTTTTGGTGCATCTTCGTACCGCTTACCTGCACTATATTGGTAACCATGGGGCGCCATGCTACTTATGGGTTCTCTTTCGAGGATATCAACCGTTGCGTTACTCCCTATTTCAGGAACCACGTAAGCTATGCACTGATGGTAGGGCTGTTCTATCCTTTTATTTGGGTAGCTGCCACCTGGTACGAAAAAGGATCATGGCAGAAATACCTGCTGAATACAGCTAAGATATTATATGTAATTGCCGTTTACTTTTCATATACCAGAGCTGCTATGCTTGGTGTTGTAGCTATGATACCATTTTATTTCATTATCAGGTCTGGCATATTGCGGCCTTTGATATCTATCCTGATGGTAGCCGTAGTTGGCCTGTCTGCATATTACCTGCAGGATAACCGCTACATGAAATTTGCCCCGGACTATAATACTACTGTAACGCACGATGAGTTTGGGGACCATGTATCTGCCACGTTTGAGGGCAAGGATGTAAGTAGCATGGAGCGCATTTACCGCTGGGTAGCCGCTTCTCGTATGATAGCCGATAAGCCTTGGCTTGGATTTGGGCCGGGAACCTTTTATCCAGAATACAAAAGCTATACACTGGTAAGCTTCGAAACATGGGTGAGCGAAAATAATGAGCACTCAACAGTTCATAATTACTTCCTGCTGCTTTGGGTAGAGCAGGGGTTACCAGGCTTGCTGATATTCCTCTTGCTCACGGTAGTTGTTTTCTTTACAGCGGATGCTTTGTATAGTAAGTCAAAGAACAAGGATGAACAGTATGTGCTTATTGCCGTGCTTCAATCTATGATGATGATATACCTGTCATTGACACTAAATGACATGCTCGAAACAGACAAGGTCGGCACACTCTTTTTCATGAACATTTCCCTGCTACTGATTATCTCAACTATGACTCTATTTAAAGCGGATAGTAAGTAGTGTAAGGTCATCATCAAAGTCAGTACCTTTTTTAAAGGTCATCATTTCATCTATCAGCGACTGGTTAAATTGACCTAAAGGGATTTGATAGTTATTGCTCAGGAACTCTTTTATTCTATCTGTTTCAAACAGCTCTCCTTCCGGGTCAGAAGCCTCCGATAGCCCATCCGTAAAATTGATGATCACCGCATTTTCTTTCAATACAGTTTCTCCCACAGACAGCTTAGGTAGCTTCTCGAATATGCCCAATATAGTACAGCCCTTTTCCAACTCTTCCATACAGCCATCATTCATCAATATAGATGCTGTGTGGCCTGCATTTACATACCGCAGGTTTCTTGTTTGCAGGTTATAAATACCTATAAAGAAGGTAATGTATTTCTCGCCTTCGGTTATGTCTTTTATACTTTTATTGAGCCTTATCACCAGTTCATCCAATGGTATGCTCTGCATTACCAAGGCACGCAGATTGGCCTGCAGATTGGCCATGAGCAATGCCGCCGCCATACCTTTTCCCGACACATCGCTTATGCAAAAAGCTATTTCCGTAGCAGATATCTGTACAAAGTCATAATAATCCCCCCCAATGCTTTTGTGTGGCCTGTAGTAAGATGCAGCCTCTATGAATTCATCATTTGGCAACTTACCCGGCACGAGCATTTTTTGCATCTCCTCCGCCACCTTCAGCTCCTTCTGCATCAGCATCTGGTCCAGTTGGTTTTTGAACAGCTTTTTGTTCTCATTCGCAACAACAATGATGTTGGTAATGGTCTGTATAAACTTCAGCTTTTCCTCCTTGGCATCGCCTGCGTCTTTAATACCGCCTATGAATGCAAACCCGATAGGCTCCCGCTTATGCAACACAGGAATTATAAACTCAAACTCATTGAATTGCCCGTATTCCCCACCGTTCAATGATTGTATGGACAAGTGCTTTATAAACAGAAGGGCTGCTTCGTTTGGATGATCTATAGCTACAGCGGTGTCACTTACAAACTCCGACTTCCACAGTTCCTCATTCTCTTTTACCAGCAGGGCTACTTTGCCTATGCCCAGCTGTGCTCTTAAGATGTTCTCATAGATTTTAGCCAGCGCATATATCGGCATGTTGTGGTTTACTGCCTCGGTTATTTCCAGCAGCGAATTCATCTGTTGCTGCTTGGTAGCAGCGAGCCTTTCTATAGCACCCAGGCGCTTCTTGAAAAAGTCTAATTCTGACAGAGGGGTAGATATTTCACTCATAGACAAAGACTTTTAATCAAACAATATGCTCCTAAAGTAACCAACTTGTATCGGATAAAACAAGTAATCATATCCTAAATTCTAAAATATACCGATTACTATGTTAAACCGCACCTTTATATCCCTGTAACTATATATTCCGTCCTTCTATTCTTAGCCTTTCCGGCTTCAGTAGCATTATCCGCTACTGCCTTAGACGAAGCATAACCTTTATAGCTTACCCTATCCTCTGTTATCCCTTTCGATACTATATACTCATACACACTCTTTGCCCTGTTCTCACTCAGCACCAGGTTATTTGCTTCTGTCCCTACATTATCTGTATGACCCGCTATTTCTAGTTTCAGTGTTGGGTTTTTAGTTAATAAATCAACCAGCAGGTTCAATTCCATTTTCGAGGTTTCCTTTAGTGTATACAGGTTCGTTTCATAGAAGATATTGTTTAGCACCACTGTCTGTCCTACTTGTATTTTTTTCAGTGGCACCATCGCCTCAAAGGGCTTTCCCTGCACTGCCTCTTTCAGCGAAAAGTGGTTGGAGTAAAACAGGTAACCTTCTTTCATCACCTCCATCGCATAGTCCTTCCCGGCAGGCAGTATCGCCAGAAACTCCCCCCTGCCATCGCTGGAAAGCGAAGAGTATAGCTTACCTGTCTGTACATCATATAGCTGGATATTCGCTTTCAGGCTCGCCCTTGTTTCACTATCCGTTACTTTTCCCTTCACGTAGGTTACATAGCTTGGCTTAAAGCTCATATCAGTTTCAAACTGATAGATATCCATGTCACCTTCACCTCCTGCTCTTTCACTGGCAAAGTAGGCTGTTTTGCCATCTGCGGTTACCACTATGCCTATCTCATCGCCTGGGCCATTGATTGGGTAGCCAAGGTTCTCAGGCCGGCTCCAGTCGCCTGCTTCAGACTTACGGACAACAAAAAAATCACTACTCCCGAACCCCGGGTGCCCATCGCTGCTGAAGTATAGTGTTTGATTGTCAGGGTGTATAAAAGGGCGCTCTTCATCGTACTCTGTATTGATAAATGGCCCCAGGTTTTTAGGCTCGCTCCAGTCGCCTGTTTCACCCAGAGTAGTAGAGTATATATCCAAACCGCCATACCCTCCCTTGCGGTTGCTGGCAAAGTAAACTGTCCTGCCATCTGCACTTATGCTTGGCTGTATCTCCTTGCCCGGGGTATTTACTACACCACCCATATTGCGCGGCCTGCCCCAGCCCTCATCAGTTTTTTGGGCAAAGTAGATATCGCAGTTACCAAAGCCCCCAACCCTGTCGCATGAGGTAAAGAACAGGTATTTACCACTTGGCGAAATACAAGTAGCACCATCATTGGTATTATACAGGCTTATGGGGCTTTCCACCATCCTTGCATCATCCCATTTGCCTGCCTCATCCTTGCTCACATACACATTCTCCTCCATGATGTTGCCGCTCCTGTCTATACGGGTAAAGTAGATAAACCGCTCATCAGCCGTTATAGTCGGCATCAGCTCTGTGCCAGGGGTATTTATCCCCTTGCCCAGGTTCTTTGGCATAAAACTCTTCGGGTGTTTTATCGCTTCCACGGCAAAGTCACTGCTCTTCAAAAAGTAACCGACCTTGCGCTCATCATTCAGCGATAGTGTCCTGCCTTTGCATTGGTTCAGCGCCTCCTTAGCTTTTTCATACTGCTGGTTGTAGAAGTAAGCACGGCCTAGTTGGTAGCACACATCAACCTTATATTCTGCATCCAGCAGCTTTACTTTTTCAAAAGAAACTATAGCCGCAGGGTATTGCTTCAATGCTTCCATTTGCAGCAGCCCTAGTGTATACCAGCCATCTATGAACGAGCTTTGGTTATCTACCGCTCGTTGCAGTATTTCAGCTGCTTCTTTATAGTTGCCGAATGCCTCTGCATTGCCGGCTTCTTCATATAGTTCACGGCTCTTTTTGCTTGCGCCTTTTTCCAGTGTGGCAACCTGAGCAAATGTACCTGCACCACACAGCAACAAAACCATTACAAATACTGTGTTCTTTAGCGCGTAGGATATTGCAGATTGCTTTGTTTCTCTCATTTATGGCACGTTTAAGTATTTGTGAATTTGTAGCGAAATTTCCCACTTTGGGTTGCGTTTTACAAATTCTATTATCAACGGTACAATTGTAGATTGGACACTCCACTCGGGCTGAAGATAAAGCTTGCACGAATCTTTAACATTTGCCAGGTGCTGCTCTGCCCAGCGCAGGTCATTCTCATGGAATATGACCACCTTCAGCTCATCTGCCGCTTGCAGCACTTCAGG
>DLGO01000078.1:0-28442 GCA_002482725.1 Bacteroidetes bacterium UBA7692
TCACATCCGACGTAGGCAGTAGCCCATAGGTGTTCGAAACATGAACCCCGCTCAAACCAACGGCCAGTCTTGTGTCTACAAATCCGTATGGTGTATTTGTAGGGACGAAATATCTTTCGTCCTTGCAGACAAGTAGGCCAAACTAAATCTCTCGTCTCTTCTTGTTATTGCAACTTCGCAGAAGTTTAAGGTTTGTAGTCCGCAACACGTGCCGTGTTTATTGCTACCTGATAGCAAGGCATTGCTTCCTCCAAGGTTTCGAACACCTATGGGCAGTAGCCTACGCTGAGGAATAGACACCAACCGCGGCGGAGCCGGCGAATACAGGGTCAATAGTGACCGGGAATGTTCTTTGAAATGATGGGTGAGGGTGCCATGCGGGGTGAGCGTGGCGAACGGGCCAGACGCGAGGGATAGGAGCGGCTAGCCCGGAGTGGAGCGCAGCGGAATGAGGACTAATAGCGGAAATCGAAGATTCATGAACTCACGTAAAAATTATATTTGTGAATATAGCCCGACCCGAAGGGGGGCGCCATAATTGCATTAGGTTCTATCTAACTTCCACAACGCAAAAGCGCCCCGATAAATCAGGGCGCTTTGTATATATAGAACTATGTGAGACTATAGAGCGGTGTAGTGGTAGGTAGTACGGTTGGTGCTGCCATTCACTGTTGAAGTTATTTCCGATGGCAAACCATTGCTGCCGTAGGTGTAACTGGCTGTTATCGGGAAGGTGCCTGTTACATTACCGTTGCTGGTGTTGTAGTCGGTCTGCTTCATGCTGGTAAAGTTGTTGGTCGATGCCATCATGAATATCAGCAAGTTAAACTGGTCGGGGAAGCAATCTTTGATCACGTTCCTTACAGGGTTTGTTTTGCTGTCGAATGCAAGGAACTCATACAGGCGTTTGTCCCTGAAGGTGCTCAATACTTTCTCCTGCTCTTTTACCGTATTCAGGTTGCCACCGCTGTAGGTGAACTCGAATATAGCATCGGAAGCACCAATGCCCTGGGCATCGATAGTAGCAGAGTTAATGGTATTGTCGCCGTTGTAGGCAAACACCGTAGACCTTGTTTTGTCGTTGTTGTTGTCGTAGTTGTCTACCCTCGAGAACCGGCCATTGCCATCGTAGAAGAAGGAGTCAACCGATACCGTACCGCTTTGGGTTTGCGTACGGCGAACGATTTTTCCACCGGAGTAGAAGATATCAAAAACCACATCGTTGGTAGATATCCGGGATGGCTTGTTATCGCTGTTGTAGGTAATCTGCATCAGGTTTTTGCCTGTGGTATCGGTAAGCGATGAAATGTACTGTCCGTCAGCATCATTTTCTTTTTTGCAACTGGTAACCAGTGTGCTCATAGTAGCTGCAAAAAGTAATCCTGCAAGTATCTTTTTCATAATAAAAACTGTTTAGTTAGGAGAATGAGACATAGTGCGACCATCAGAAGCACTATGTCCTAAGCAGTCAAGCAATATGGCCACTTAAGCTATCGCTAAAAATCGCATGCCAATTCATTTTTCAGTATTGCGGTGGGGAATAGATGGGAATATTTAGCAACAAAAGCAGGCTGCGGATGGGCTAATTGGGGCTTAAAACATATTAAAAACAGCGCATAGTGTGAGTCTTTTTTATTTTTGTGCTTTCTAAAAAATACCGACCCCGGCTCCGCGAACAAGCAACAGATATGAAACAGGTAAACACCAGCTATCCTAAAGACAAGATAAACATACTGCTACTGGAAAACATAAGCGACTCGGCTGTGGAAGAAATAAAAGCAGCGGGCTATGTAAATATAAGGAAGCTGAGCGGCGCCCTGAGCGAGCAGGAACTGATAAAAGAAATAAAAGATGTGCACCTGCTGGGCATACGCTCTAAAACAATGGTGACCGAAAAGGTGATAGCAAAAGCCAATAAGCTGCTGGCCATAGGGTGCTACTGCATAGGCGTAAACCAGGTAAACCTGGCAAAGGCCACGGATGCAGGTGTGGCGGTGTTCAATGCGCCCTACTCCAACACGCGCTCGGTGGCAGAGCTGGTGATAGGATTGAGCATCATGCTTATCCGCAAAATAACCGACAAGAATAAAGCCGCCCACAACGGTATCTGGCAAAAAGATGCAAAAGGCAGCTTTGAGCTAAGGGGCAAAACCCTGGGCATAGTAGGCTATGGCAACATAGGCTCGCAGGTAAGCATTATGGCTGAAGCGCTGGGTATGGATGTATTGTTTTACGACACCGAAAGCAAGCTGCCACTGGGCAATGCCACTGCGGTGCGCTCGCTGAAAGAGCTGCTGCGCAAAAGCAACATAGTGACCCTGCATGTGCCAAGCGATATAGGCACGCGCAACCTGATGAACAAGGATATGCTGGCCACCATGAAAAAAGGCAGCATACTGATAAACTATAGCCGTGGCGATGTTGTGGACCTGGATGCACTGAAGGAAGCATTGGTAAGCGGGCAGCTGAGTGGTGCTGCTATAGATGTGTTTCCCGAGGAGCCGGAAAAGAATGGAGCAAAATTTGAAACCGTGCTGCAAAACCTGCCAAATGTGATACTGACACCACACATAGGTGGCAGCACCGAGGAGGCGCAGTATAATATAGGATTGGATGTAACATCGAAGCTGCTGAACTACCTGGAGCGTGGCTCTACCAATGGTTCGCTTACGGTACCTGCGCTGAACCTGAGCCTGCAGGCCAAAACGCACCGCATACTGCACATTCACAAAAACGTGCCGGGCGTACTGGGAGAAATAAACTCGAAGCTGTCGGCCCACAACATAAACATAGTAGGCCAATACCTGAAAACCAATGATAACATAGGTTACGTGGTGCTGGACGTAGACACCAAGCTATCGAAAGAAGCCTCTGCCCTGCTGAAAGATGTGAAGGGTACGATAAAGCTGAGGATGGTATATTAATACCTGCTGCAATACGCAACAAAATTCCATCTACTGTGTTATAAGGTACAATAAGGTATGGACGGCAAAAAAGCTTTGGCGCTTAAACTCAGGTATCACCCTTTCAGGATATTCACTATCCTGATACTGATGGGTATTACCTCTGCTTTCCTTACGCTATCGGTGTCGTACTTCCTTACCACTTATGGTACGGCATTCAACAGGTTTCAGCTACCGGCCATTTTCCATGCCAACTCTATCATAATACTGGTGAGCAGCTATAGCATGCACCAAACCAGACTTGCCAACGAGCGCGATGATATGAAGGGCTACATGAATGGCCTGCTGGTAACATCAGGTTTGGGTATAGCCTTTACAGTATTTCAGGTATATGGCTGGCAGGAGCTGTTCCGCAGCGGTATAGACATGACCAACAATGTAGCAGGCGCTTATCTGTATGTAATATCGGGGCTGCACCTGGCGCACCTGGTAGTAGGCGTCGGCATACTGCTGTGGTTCCTGTACAAGGCTTACGATCATCAGGAGGATCAGGTAAAAAACCTGCTCTTCGACACAGACCCGGTAGAGAAAATGAAGGTGAGGATGCTGGGCGTGTACTGGCACTTTGTAGATATACTCTGGATATACCTGTACCTCTTCTTCCTGTTGAATATTTATGTGTTTGCCTATAGCAAGGCAACGCCTATAGGGCTGTAGGGCTAAGCTGCTTTTTCTTCTTTCAGCTTATTTTCCTTTTCCAGCATTTCGCCTATGGTCTTTGCTTTCAGGAACTCTACAGATTTGTCGCGCAGCTGCTTGAAAAGGTCGCGGATAGAGCAGGTAAGCTCGTCTTCGCACTCGTCGCATGGCTCGTAGTATTTGTAGGCGGCACAGGGCACCATGGCTATGGCTCCATCAAAGAGGCGCACTATATCGGCCAGGTTCATTTCGTGGGTTTTCTTCACCAGGAAGTAGCCTCCGCCCTTGCCCTTTTTGCTGCCCAGGTAGCCGGCATTGCGCAGCTCCAGCAGTATAGCTTCCAGAAATTTTTTGGGTATGCTTTCGCGCTCGGATATATCGCTGATAAGGGATGGAGTGTTATCCTTTTCCCTACCTAAATATAAAAGTGCCTTAATAGCATACTTGGCCTTTTTCGAAAGCATTGAACTGATTTCGCGCTAAGATGTAAATTTTAGATTAAAAAGTGGTAGCGATTTAACGTTTGCTGTTATTTGCCCCTGCCGTAAAGCACTGTCATCACGGTGTATATGATAATCTTCATATCCAGCAGTATACTCATATTCTCTATGTAGAGTATGTCGTATTTCAGGCGCTTTACCATTTCGTCTACCGTGCTGGCATAGCCGTACTTTACCATACCCAGGGAGGTGAGGCCGGGCTTCACTTTCCATACATGCTTGTAGTACGGAGCCTGTGGCAGTATCTGGTCTACGTAGTACCTGCGCTCGGCACGCGGGCCTATCAGGCTCATGTCGCCACGCAGTATATTGATGAACTGTGGCAGCTCATCTACCCGGTACTTGCGCATAAAGCGGCCAATAGGGGTTATGCGCTTATCTTCTGCTGAAGCCAGTTGAGGGCCCATTTTTTCAGCATCGGTATACATGCTGCGGAACTTGATAATGCGGAACGGTATGCCATACTGCCCCAGGCGCTCCTGCTCATAAAACACAGGCCCTTTGGAGCTAAGCTTAATGATAGCTGCTACTACCAGCATAGGCAGGCCAAGGAATAGAAGAGCCACTAAAGACAAGGCCACATCGAACCACCGCTTGCTGATGCGCTGCCACTCGCTCAGCAGTACGGGAGGTATCTCTATAAAAGCGGTGCTGATGATATGGTTGAACTTAACCGTACCCGAAAGGATATCGAACAGGTCGGGAATGATCTTGATATAGATTTCCTTGCCTGCCAGGGTATTGATAATGTAGTTGAGGCGGTGGTGCTCGGTGCTTTCTACTGCTACTATCACTTCCTCTATTTTGTACTGCTCCACGGCTGCCTCCAGGTCTTCCAGCGAACCCAGTTTGCGTATGCTGTCGGTCAGCAGGTTTTTCTGGTTGCTGCCCAGTTCCAGGTAGCCGCAAAACCTGTAGCCCAGCACCAGGCCCCCACCCGATAGCTCTTCGTATATCTCGTTGGCCTTTTGGTCGCTGCCGATTATCAGGGTATTGAAGCCCACGGTTCCGCGCTGCAATTGTGCCTTGGCATAGAACAGCACCAGTAGCCTGCCCATAACAGTATAGCATAGCTGCGCTGAAAATATGATGGCAAGGGTAAGGTAGTAGTCGGAGTAGCGCTGTATATCATCATCCAGCAGCAGCGCAAAGAAGATAACCGTGACACCGGCCATAGATATGAAGAAGGTCTTGAGCATTTCTATCAGGCGCGACTTACGGTATATATCGGTGTAGCAACCTGTAACATAGTACAGCAGCAGCCAGACAGCAGGTATGGCAAAAAAGCCCAGCAGCAAGGTGGTATCCGTACTCGCTATCTCAGAGTTGAACGCTACCTGCTCTATGTACATCTTCCGGAAAAAGTAAAGGGTAAGCCATGCCATAGCTGCCGCCACATAGTCGGCAATCACATAGCCCCATATCAGCTTTTTCCGGCCCTGCATTACTTGTATATCAGTTTGATGTTATCCAGGTAAACTGTGGCATCCGTACTTCCGTTGGCTTTCACCACCTTAAAGTATATCTTGAAATTGGAGCCGCTATAAGCGCTAACAGGGTCGCTGAGGTTCAGGTACAGCTTGTTCCATTCTGTTTGCTGAAAAAGGGCAATAATAGGTAGTTCATCGCCATTTACAAGCAGCCCTATTTCCATAGAGTTGGTCGACTTATAGTCAACTTCCAGGTATACCTGTTGGCCTCCTGCCAATGTTATGGCATTGTCCATAGAGGCTATTTTTTCGGTTTCAGTGGGCGCTACGTATATCTTACCACAGCCGATACCATAGCGCACATTGGCGTCGTTTATCTTGGCCAGACCACTATACAAAAGACCTGCTGTTTCAAAGGCCTCCACATTAAAATTCAACCCATCTACATACTTAAACCGCGGCGTATAGTGAATAGTGCTCAACCTGGGCGTATCGACAGTAAGCGTATCCAGGGTATAGAAGGGATATATTTTGCGGTTATTGGATGCACCGTTTTCGCGTATACCCGCCTGAAACAGGAACTTAACCACGTTTTCCTGCAACACAGGCACCGTTATAGGAATCTGGCTGGCGCCAAGGTCATCAGAGTTGGCTTCCATCCATATATCCACTATATCGCTGGTATTGCCGCCTTGTGCAGATGTAGCCTCAAACCTTGTAGAATCTATACTGATATATATAGGATAGCCATCATTGGGCATCTTCTTACAAGAGCTTACGCTCAACACACTTGCCAAAGCAAAAATGCCCAAAAGCAAAACCGTTCTTTGAAATATTGTTCTTATCATTTAGGTGCAAATAAAAAGCAACTACGTAATTATTAGGGATTTATTGTCGCAATACGGACAAAAATATGACCAATTACGCCGCATCAAGCCTAATCTATAACGTAGGTAACCACATTATTGGCAAAAAAGCGGTAATGCACCTCGCCTTGCCAATCGTAGCCCGGAGCTATGATGCTGCCTTGTAGCACACCTTCTGCCGCCAACTCAAAGGGCGCTATCAAAAGCTGGGTCTTTAACTCCAGCTTACGCTTAGCATATAATTTGTACATGGCCTCTTTAGCACTCCAATACAATATAAGGCGCTCCAACCTGTCCGCTTCCGGCATGTCCAGTTCCTGTGATGTAAGGAATTTAGCTGCTATGCGCTCTATTTTGGGATTCAGCCACTCTATGTCCATACCTACCTGGTGGCCCTCGCTCACTATGGCACCGGCCAGGCCTATTGTATGCGATAGGGAAACATGCAGGGGTTTATTCTCCACTTCCGGCTTACCATCTTCATTTTTACCAATAACCAGATGCTCCCCCCATAGCTTATCTGCAAGCCTTCTGCAGGCCGCGCTTTGGGCTTCTGCCGCGCTCAGCAATACAATATCTGAGGTCAATATATCGGCAATTCGCTCCACCCCCAGATGGATTTTTTTGCTCCCTATATTTTCCAACAGTATCATTCGGCAAACTTATTCAACTTTGCAGGGAATATTTAAAGGAAATGGAAATCAGTTTACCGGCAGAGTTTGTTTGTACCGAAGAGCAGGAAATACCAGGCATTATAGCGCAATGCCTGCCATTGATACAGCAGCACCGGATAGTTACCTTCGAGGGCAATCTGGGTGCGGGTAAAACTACCTTCATCAAATACCTTTGCTCCGCCTTAAAGAGTACCAACCACATCAGCAGCCCTACATATAGTCTTATCAACGAGTATGAAGCCGAAGGGGCAAAAATCTATCACATGGACCTCTACCGCCTGAAATCGATGGAAGAGGCGCTGGACATTGGTATAGAGGACTATTTGTACAGCAATAACTATTGCTTTATAGAGTGGCCGGAACTGATTACACCGCTGTTACCTGATAATTTCTTGCATATCAGGATTATCGCTATTGATAAACAGCGTAAAATCAGTATCTTTAGAGGCTGATATCCGCCTACACAATGAGCAACCAAAAAGATTTTTCAGGTATAGTTTCCAAGCTTGGCCTGCAACCAATGGAGTCGCCCGTAATGGTCGCCCAACGAAAAGCAAAATTGTACATAGGAATACCTAAGGAGCAGAGCTTCCAGGAGCACCGAATACCGCTTACGCCCAATAGCGTACGCACACTGGTAGCCAACGGGCACCGGATAGTGATAGAGTCCAATGCAGGCCGCGACTCTCACTTTTTCGACAACGACTACTCCGAAGCAGGAGCAGAAATAACCAGCGATGCCGATGAGGTTTTCAAAGCCGACATCATCATAAAAGTAGCGCCTCCCCTACCCTATGAGATAGATATGATGCAGGTAGGGCAAACCCTTATATCACCTATCCACCTGCCTACTATTAAGCAGGAGTTTATAGAGAAACTCATGAAAAAGCGCATCACCGCGCTTGCTTATGAATATACCAAAGACGATACCGGCCGCTTTCCTTTTGTGCGTTCACTGAGCGAAATTGCAGGCAACAGCGTTATCCTTATAGCAGGCGAATACCTCAGCAATGCCAATGAGGGCAAGGGTATTTTGTTAGGCGGTATCAGCGGTGTGCCACCGGCTAAGGTGGTGATACTTGGCGCAGGCGTGGTAGGTACTTTTGCAGCCCGTGCTGCCATCGGCCTTGGTGCTACAGTTAGCGTGTTCGACAACAACGTGTACAAGCTCATGCGCCTTCAGGAAAAGATAGGTAGCCGTGTGTTTACCTCTACCCTGGCACCGGATATATTGCAGTGCGAGCTCGAAAATGCCGATGTAGCCATTGGTGCCATCCACTCCAAAAAAGGCCGCACACCTATCATCGTTACCGAGCACATGGTAGAGCAGATGAAAGTCGGCTCACTTATCATCGATGTCAGCATAGACCAGGGCGGTTGTTTCGAAACATCTGAAATGACATCTCACAAGGACCCTATCTTCCGCAAGCATGACGTGATACACTATTGCGTGCCAAATATTACATCGCGCGTTAGCCGGACGGCATCGTTCTCTTTCAGCAATATCCTTACACCTATATTATTGAAATGTGGTGAGCTGCAAGGCTTTCAATCACTTATATACGATGATGCAGGTATCCGCGATGGTATCTATATGTACAAAGGAAACCTGACCAACGAGCACATAGCAGGCCTCTTCAGGTTAAAGCACAGCAACCTCGATTTACTATTTGCTTCTAACTTGTAAGCAAGCACTTTGAATTATAAAGGCATTAAAAAGCCGTATCAGATGCTGATACGGCTTTTTTAATTATTGGTTAATGTGGCTTAAACCAGCTCTTTCCTCATTACATAGTCTCCGAAACGCTCCCCTGCACCACGCTCTGTAGAGTAGTTGCCGATAATCGTTTCCAGTTCCTGTAGTATACCGGCCTCATCCAGGCTTTGCTTATACTTTTTGTTCAGGCGGGTGCCTTGCAGGTCGCCGCCCAGATGCAGGTTGTATATGCCGGGGGCTACACCCACCAATGCTATCTCTGCTATATAAGGACGAGCACAGCCATTCGGGCAGCCTGTCATGCGTATGGTAATGTCCTGTTCTGACACATTGTGTTTCACCAGTATCGGCTCTATTTTACCTACCAATGTTGGCAGGTAGCGCTGTGCCTCGGCAAACGCCAACGGGCAGGTTGGCAATGCTACACAGGCCATAGAGTTTTTGCGCAGGTACGATGTACCCTCTGTATATGTATCCAGGCCATACTTAGCCAGTATAGCCGACACAGCAGCCTTATCAGCATCCTTTATATCACCAAGTGTTAGATTCTGGTTGCAGGTAAAGCGGAAGTTCAGCAAACCTGTTGCAGCCAGTTCGTTCATGGCAGTTCGCATGTTCAATCCGTTCTCGTCGCATACTCGGCCATTTTCTACATATAGTGTGTAGTACCAAAGCCCTTCATGGTTCTGGTGCCAGCCGTAGTAATCGCTCCTGTCGGTAAACTCATAAGGCTTGGGTGCCTCCAAAGCATGGCCCAGACGGGTGGCAAGCTCTGTCTTAAACCAATCCAATCCATGGTTATCCAAGGTATATTTCAGGCGTGCCAGTTTGCGGTCGCCACGGTTGCCGTAGTCGCGCTGTATGGTTACTATCTGGTACACGGTATTCAGCGTATCCTCTTCCGTAGCGCAGAAGCATATATCACTGGCTACGCGCGGGTAGGTCTGCTCATTACCATGTGTAGCGCTCATGCCGCCACCGGCCACTATATTAAAGCCTTTCAGCTCACCGTTTTCTATAATAGCTATCAGGCCAATATCGTTAGCATACACATCCACCTCGTTATTGGGCGGTATAGCTATCGCTATTTTAAACTTGCGCGGCAGGTATGTTTTTCCGTATAGCGGATCTTCTTCGTCCTTTTTGTCCAGTATCTTATCCTCGTCCAGCCACACCTCGTAGTATGCCTTTGTTTTAGGCATCAACAGCGTACTTATTTTATCGGCATAGTCGTGTATCTGCGCATATATCGGCGACTGCTTCGGGTGTGCTGCGCTCACCACATTTCTGTTGATATCGCCACAGGTAGCTATGGAGTCCAGCTTGGCCAGGTTAAATGCCTGTATGGTCGGCTTCAAACCCGATTTTAATATACCATGCAGTTGAAGCGTTTGGCGCGTAGTTATTTTTATTACGCCCGTTGAGTGGTCTTCTGCTACCTGATCCAATGCAAGCCATTGCTCAGCAGTCATTACACCACCCGGCAACCTCAGGCGTATCATATACGAATAGGCGCGCTCCAGCTTTTTCAGCGCACGCTCTTCGCGGCGGTCGCGGTCGTCCTGCATGTATATGCCGTGGAACTTTATAACCGCCTGGTCCGGGTCGGCCACTACACCTGTTATTTCATCGGCAAGGCTTTCCTTTAGCGTACCCCTCAGGTTATCGCTTTCCTCTTTTATTTTCTCTATGGGAGATAATTTCTCGCTCACTGTATACTCGTTTTATTGTTCGTTCTCCGATTTCTTTTATACCGCTTGCAGGCCTTTCAGTTCTTCCACTTCTACCTGGTTCCTTAGCAGGTCTTCCAGGTTTTCGCGTTTGCGTATCAGGAAGTGCTTGCCGTCTTTTATCATTACCTCTGCGGGGCGGAACCTCGAATTATAGTTAGATGCCATGGTGAAACCATAAGCTCCTGCATTGCTGAATGCCAGCACATCGCCCTCGCGCACTTCACTTATCTTTCTGTCCCAGCCAAATGTATCCGTTTCGCAGATATAGCCTACCACAGTATATATACGAGGCTTGCCTGCTGGGTTGCTTACATTGGTTATGTGGTGGTATGAGTTGTAGAACATCGGGCGTATCAGGTGGTTCATTCCAGAGTCCAATCCTACAAACATTGCTGCTGTAGTCTGTTTCAGCACATTTACGGATGCCAGGAAAGTACCGCTCTGGCTCACCAGGAATTTACCCGGCTCGAACCAAAGGTCAAGCTCCCTGCCATAAGCCTTGCAAAACTCATTGAACCTTGCAGATAGCTTTTCGCCTAGTTCTGCCATGTCTGTGCAGTAATCATCTGCTTTGTACGGCACTTTAAAACCACTTCCAAAATCCACAAACTCCAGTTCTTTGAAGAACTCTGTCTGCTCAAACAATATCTCTGCACCCCTTAGGAACACATCTACATCAACAATATCGCTACCGGTGTGCATGTGCAGTCCGTTTACATGCAGCTGCGTGCTTTTCACCACGCGCTCTACATGGCGTATCTGGTATATCGATATGCCGAATTTAGAGTCTATATGCCCTGTAGAAATGTTCAGGTTTCCACCTGCCATTACGTGCGGGTTTATGCGGATACATACAGGAACGGTATTACCGTACTTGGCGCCAAACTGCTCCAGTATGCTTATGTTATCTATGTTTATCTGCACACCTTCTTTCACCGCCAGGTCTATTTCTTCCATGCTCACGCAGTTGGGCGTGTACATGATCTCGCTTGGCAGGAAACCTGCGCGCAATCCTATCCACACTTCCTGTATGCTTACTGTGTCCAACCCTGCGCCCAATGAGCGGAAGTAGCGCAGCACGTTTATATTGTTCAATGCCTTGCAGGCAAACTTTATCTTGGTATTGCAGCTGGCAAAGGCGTTCTTCAGGCTATGGTATTGCTCTTCCATCTTGGCAGTATCATATACGTAGATGGGTGTACCATAAGTGTCGCAAAGTTCTGTTACAGGTATGCCGCCTATCTCGTAGCGGCCTTCGTTCAGCTGAATCATTTATCCGTTTATACTTTCAAAAAATAGGGTGTAAAGTAACGTAATGGAGCCGTTTTATACTAACTATTGGCTAAAAAGAATTTGATTATTACCATTTATTCTGCCAACCACACCGCTACAATTGGCTATTTACTGTAACATATTGAGCCCATCCATCGTTCAATACTGCAAAATGAACCAATGAAAAATATTTTTATAGTATGCGT
The DNA here is from genome assembly GCA_002482725.1 of Bacteroidetes bacterium UBA7692. Taxonomy (GTDB): domain Bacteria; phylum Bacteroidota; class Bacteroidia; order Chitinophagales; family LD1; genus UBA7692. The sequence continues at coordinate 12,001 of DLGO01000078.1, forward strand.
GCTTATGGCGTGTACTTCACTCTCTTTCGGCCGTGTGCCATCACATATAACCAAAAGCTACACAGCAGGTTATTCTTTCAAAAATGCTTTGCTCGACTACAACACAGTAGACCAAAAGCTTAAATCCAACAGTACAGACAAACAAGCGCTTTTCGAGCGCGGTATGATATACTACGTCATTGCATCGCAGGACAAAAACTACTGGATGAAGGCTATAACCGCCTGGGACGACTACCTGCGCCTTTACCCTACCGATGCCAATGCATTGTGGAACCGCGCCTACACCAAGCACCATGCCAATATAGGCGATGCCTGCGCAGACTTTAAATCGGCACTGAAGCTGGTAAAAAAGAAAAAAGAACTGCCTAAAGAAGAATTTGATCTTTTCGGCTGCAATTAAGCAGTCTTACGATATGTTTTGAACACTAAACAACGAGCACTTGCCTTTATGGTAGGTGCTTGTTGCATTTAGGCCAGTCCCATTTCCCTGTTAAAACTTTCCAATTTCAACTTTACCCACACGAATAGCTACCAAATAAAAATCCATACGTTATATTCGATTCAGTGAAAAAGGCATTACTATACATATTCCTGCTGATTACCTCGGCATCAGCATTTGCGCAGGGCACCGAAGAAAGACTGATTCAGTTCAGCGGATTCGTAATGACCTCCGATAGCCTCGTGGGCGTACCATTCGTTAACATCACCATCAAGAACCGCGGACGCGCCACATCTGCCAATGCAGAGGGTTTCTTCTCATTTGCTGCACGCGAATCCGACACACTTTATTTTACCGCTATCGGTTACACGCCTTCGGTTTATATCATTCCGTCCAGTCTGGAAACAGACAAATTTTCGGTTATCCAACTGATGACCAAAACACAATATTATCTCCCTACTACTATCATTTACCCTTGGGGCAGCCGCGAGGCTTTCCGCCAGGCATTCATAGACTTGCGCCCTCCGAAAGACCTGGAAGAGCAGGCAAGGCAAAACCTGGAGCGCGAAAAACTGGCAGAAATAGCAAAGGAACTGCAACTGAGTGGAAACGAAGCAAGCAAACGTGAATTGCAGACACAATCTGCACGCTATACTTATTACGGTCAGCGTCCTCCGCAAAACATCTTCAACCCATTGGCATGGGCTGAGTTTATCAAGGCCTGGAAGCGCGGCGATTTCAAAAAGAAGTAATACCTGCTACTTCCCCAGCGTCTTAAACCTGAACTCATCTATCAATCCCTTTAGCTGCCTGCGCAGGCTCTTGCCTTCCAGTTCTATCAGCATACTTGTCTGGAAGTTAGGGTTCAGCACCCATTTTACTACCCTACGGTGCAGTGGCAATGTTATATAAGGGAATTTAGAGAGGCTCAACAGCGGTTTTATTTTAGGCAATACATTGCGCTCATAGTCTTCCCGCGTGGCGCTATGCACCACCTTATCCAGCGGTGGCATTACTTCCAGCCCGATATGCGTGGTCAGGAAATAATCATCCGATATCAGCGGCTTTTGTGCAAAGGCTATCATGTTGTGTATCAACGCGACAGACACATAGCCCGTACCGATGCAGATATTGCTGAGTATAAATTTTTCTACCACCGAACGGTGCATCACAAAGCAATCGTAGCCCGGGTGCGCCTTGCCCAATTGCGCCAGTATGTAAGCATGGTTATCCTCGCCAAAGTTATCGCGCGCAACCCTGCGGCGCGTTGGCGAAATGGCATCGTAGCCCTTCTTTATCAAACCCTCTATTGCCACATAAAAGTGCGGCTGCAGCACGATATCCGTATTGGTATATATCAGGTATTCAGCCGTGGTATTATCCAGCAGGGCGTGCAGTATATCGCCTATAAAAGGAAATTTTTTAACACTATCACTTTTCACCACATCGCGTATTGACCTGCTCAGGTTGGGTAACTGTTGAAATCCGGTAGGTATGGCCTTTACATCCTCTTCATATTGTACACTGTACAGCTTTACCTCCAGGCTTTGCGGAGCCACCGTTTCAGCATACTTTACAGCTACCCTCATACTCTCGTAGGTAAAGGGCTGGCTAAGTGCCAATTCGCTTCCTTCCTTAGCAGCTACAGGATTAATTATATGTGCAATGTGAATCATATTCCATGGTAAAGTAAATTCTATTATTCATTTTTGCTATCGTGCAATTCAAAAATATTATCGCCCAGTCAGGGGTAAAGGCAAAAATTATTCAGGCGGCACAGGCCGACCGCATTCCACATGCTATGATGTTCATAGGTGCTGAAGGCGCAGGCAGCCTTGCTTTGGCGCTGGCTACGGCACAGTATATCAACTGCGACAACCCCGGCGATACCGACTCCTGCGGCACTTGTGGCTCGTGCCAAAAGAACACCCGGATGATTCACCCGGATGTGCATTATACATACCCGGTTATCCGCCTTAAGCCATCACCCAGCCCGTCGCTCAGCTACGACTTTATAGAAGACTGGCGCCGCGAGGTACAGCTAAACCCATACCTTTCTATCAACGACTGGCTGCAGTCTATAAAAGCCGAAAACAAGCAGGGCAACATTACTGCCGACGAATGCCGCGAGATCATCAAGCGGATCAACATGATGCCGTACGAGGGCAAGTACAAGGTGCAGATAATCTGGCTGGCCGAGTACCTGAAAGGTGAAGGAAATATCCTCCTGAAAAGCCTCGAAGAACCACCATCCAATACTATTTTTATATTGGTGGTAGAGCAACCCGACCTTATACTCAACACCATCCTTTCGCGTACGCAGATAGTGCGTATCAATGCGCTGGAGGATGAAGATATCATACAAGGCCTCACAGCGAACCATGAGGTAGATGAAAAGAACGCTACCAATATTGCCCGTATTGCAGAGGGCAATTGGAATATAGCACTATCGCTCAGCCATGGCGAAACATCCGACCTGGCCGCTGAGTTCAGCAACTGGATGCGCATGTGCTCTGCACAAACCAAGCCTACGGGCGAGTCCTCTGCCAAGCTGGTGGAGTGGATAGACGACTTCAGCAAGGTCGGCCGCGAAAACCAGAAAATGATGTTCAAGTACGGCCTCATTTTCCTGCGCGAGTGCCTGGCAATAAAAGCCACCGGCAGCACCCAAAAAATATCCGGCGATGAGATGAAGCTGGCCACTGCCATGGCAGGCCGCTTATCTGCAGAGCAGATAGAGAACATCGTTCTACTTATCACCAATGCACACTACCATATAGAGCGCAATGCCCACCCCAAAATATTGCTCATGAGCAATACGCTGAAAATAGCACAGGCTATTATGGGCGAATATGTGCCTACCGAACCGGAGGTTTAGTTGAATCAACCACCTCTTCTGTCAGTACCTTTTCCTCCAATCCGAATCTTCTTGCCGTATCAAACGGTTGATGGATCAGCGTCATATTTTTCAGCATAAAGCCGCGCATTTCCCCATTCAGCAAAGTACTGTCATTGTACCTGAACGTACCTTTATTAACTGTTGCACTGCCACCGGTCATTGAGCCAAAGTCCAGGAATGAAACATTCAATTCATTGAATTTCATTTTATCGACCACACCTATCGACGAAGTATTATAAGCTGTTACATCCAGGCGATCTACGACCACAGAATCCAGCTCGTAATGCGATCCATTGAAGTTCGAATTATCCAAAAATATACGCACATTAAATGGCTTAAATGACTCTGCAAGCTGCACTGTTGATTGGTGCAACATTATCTCCTCCTTACCGGTTACATGCAACTCCAATATGCCGTCGTAGGGATAAGTAGTGGAGTCTATCCTTGTTATCGTCCGGTGCTTTTCATCACCGGCATATATGGTATCGTACCTTTGGTTAAAACCATTGATCGAAAGCAGCTCCGAATGCGTAAAATCGAAATAAGTTTGCTTTGAGCGCGAATCGTATATACGGTAGAAAAAGCTATCCTCCATTACAAGCTGTACATTATGAAAGCCTGTTATATCCACTGTTTCTACACCCTGCGGATGGTCTTCCTTAAAGTTGTTTACATCCCCATAGCTGGTCTTAATTCCATTTATATCATACGCTACCATTATTGCCACGGCAGTATAGTGCGCCAGTATCAGCACTGTTACAAAGGACAATAGCCCTATCAGTAGTTTGGTACTCTTTCTCATATCTCGGTCTCTTTTAAGCGTACATAAGCTATCATCCAGAATACCGGCCCCAGCACAAATTCCAGCAGCCATATATCCACTGCACTCACCCAGTTAGGCAAGTGGTAGCTAACCCCTTCGTGGTCTTCCTGGTAACTGTAACTGAACATTTCCCCCCTGAATACAGCATTTGTAAACAGGGACAGGAAGTAGAAGAAAAGCATCAGCAATAGTATGCTGATAAATGTTTTTACAAAACTGAAGCGGCCAAAATATACCGAACCCAGCGCAAAGAATGCCTGCCCTATAAAAAGCCCCGCCCATATATAAAAATAGAAATTGGGCTCATCAATTTCCTTGGATTTATAGTTCCCTTGGCCGTATCTGTCATCCTCCTCATACTTCCATACGTTTACAAGTGGCGCAGTCCGGAATGGCTCTTTCTGTACAATTGCCGGGCTTTCCTTGCCATTAGGAGCTACTACCGCAGTAGCGCTTACATCAGCATTGTTAAACGACAAATATTGCTTGTACCTGATGCTGTTAGATATCTTCAGCGCAGTTGTATTGAATACATAGAAAAACGTGGTGTACATGAGTGGTAGCGCCACCACCACATAAAAGAAACCCGTCATGAATTTCTCGAAATGTGAAGCAGGCAGTGTGATGAATGAAATGCCTTTTGCCTTGCTTGCCAGGTCAGAGAAAATAATGGATGCGTATAAGCCCGATGCTATAAACAAGCCCGTGAAATAGGTCATGGCCTGCAACTCGGGAGCAAAATAATCATCCGCATTAACCAGCATATAAAGCAGGTACCACGCCCCCATTAATCCACCTATGGTGATGATAGATAGTGTATACTTTTTCCTGTTTTCAAACCAGTGTTTGCGTACCAGCAGCCACCACCTTCCTGTATCAAAAAACTCACTCATTCGTCCCGGTTTTATGCTTCAAAAATCTTCTTCAACCCCTCATAGTTATGCATCACTGTTTTGTACAGCAGCTCCATATCTATCTTGCTATCCGCACCGCTCGTGTTCTCCTTTACTATGGCCGTGCCGGATATCGACGACTCCTCGTACAGCGCCTCTGCCCCTGTGGCATCCTGCACTACGGTAAAGGTCAGGCGCTTGGCTATGCTCTCTATCGTTTGGTCAAACAGTATGCGCGCGCTATCTATTATCAGTATCCTGCTTATCAGGTCCTCTAGGTCTTTCAGCTGGTGGGTACTTATTATTACACAGGTCTCCTTATTCATGATGTGGCCCATCGTTTTACGGAACTGGCTCTTGCTGATAATGTCCAGCCCGTTTGTTGGCTCATCCATCAGCAGCAGCTCTACATTGGTGCTCAGCCCCAGGCTTATCAGTACCTTTTTCTTTTGCCCGTAGCTCATCTGCTGCAGGCTCTGCTCGTATGGTATTTCAAAATCCTTCAGGCATTTCTGAAATGTCGCCAAGTCAAATTTCGGGTAAAAAGCCGCATGGTATTTTATCAGCTCATCTATAGGCACGTCCGGCAGGTAAAACTCCTCCGGCACCATAAACACCTTTTGCAAAAACGATGGCAGCCTGTCACCCGGCTTGTAGTTCAGCACCCTTATGCTGCCCTGCTTTGGGTATAACAAGCCATACAAGCTGCGCAGCAGGGTCGACTTACCCGAGCCGTTCTTGCCCAGCAACCCGTATATGTGGCCACTATGCAGTTGCAGGTTCAATCCGTTGAACACCTTTTTCTTTCCGTATCCCAGGTGCAGGTCCTTTACTTCTATCATGCTGTTCTTTTTCTTTTAGGGAGCCTTATTACGATATAAGAATAATTCAAAATATCCATTTGACCGTTTTATTAGCATTACTAAAAACGATACTTTCTTACTTTATTTCATGCTCCTTTGAGCGAAGCGTATTATGAGGAGCTTTCAAACACCATGCTAAGTATATTTTAATCGGTTAAACAAACTAACCCCTGTCGGCTTTTTTATCTTCCTGCTGTCGGTACTTTTCAGAGCATTCTGTCGGTAAATTTGGCTCTGGTTTTCAACGCATCTCCCATATAAACCCTGTCGGTTAAAACCTTCTATCTGCTGTCGGCTTTTTTATCTCCCCGCTGTCGGTACTTTTCAGAGCATTCTGTCGGTTAAATTCGGTAACCGTTTTCAACCTATCTCCCGTATAAAGCCTGTCGGTAAAAACCACCAAACTGCTGTCGGCCTTTTTATCTTCCCGCTGTCGGTACTTTTCAGAGCATTCTGTCGGTAGATTCGGTTCTGGTTTTCAACGTACCTCCTATACAAAGACTGTCGGTTAAAATCACCTAACTGCTGTCGGCTTTTTTATCTTCCCGCTGTCGGTACTTTTCAGAGTGTTCTGTCGGTAAATTCGGCTCTGGTTTTCAACGTATCTCCCGTATAAATCCTGTCGGTAAAAACCACCTAACCATTGTCGGCCTTTTATCTTCCCGCTGTTGGTACTTTTCAGAGCATTCTGTCGGTAAATTCGGTTCTGATTTTCAACGTATCTCCCGTTTAAATCCTGTCGGTAAAAACCACCTAACTGCTGTCGGCTTTTTTACTTCACCACTGTCGGTACTTTTCAGAGTTTTCCATCAATTAGTGGATCTGAATCCTCTTGAGACAACTTGAATACACTTTTTGCTTTAGTATCAAAGAATCAAAAGTGAAAATACATATTCCATTTAATAAAACAAACTTTACAATCCATAAAAAACGCAAAAAGGCCCCGACCTCTCGGTCAGGGCCTTAAATCCACCACTCAATTCTTAGTTATTGCTTATCCAGTTCAGTATGTAGTCTGCATCCTCCCTCCAGGTAGGCTGGCCCAACACAAAGTGGTTCCTGCCCTCAAACAGTTTATAGTCTGTCACAGAACCATTCCTTTTATACCTTTTGTAGTTGCTCTCGTTCAAGCCCGCCGGTGTACAGTTGTCTTTATCGCCCGAGGTAAACAGCAATGGCACATGTGGTTTGGCAAAGTCCACCAGAGCATCATCGCTCAAGCCCTCCCTCACCAGCATTTTTGACTCCGGTATGGTATTCTCGTAGTAGGATTTTTGTTGCTCAGCCAAAGGCATGCCATTGGTAAAGGCATATTGCCAGTCGCTGAAAGACATCAGGTAAGCCTCTTTGGTATTGGTAAACAAGCCGGCAGCTTTCCATAGCGATTTGTAGAGCGAAAACTGGGTAGGTATCACGCCTTTTGGCGCTATAGAGTGGATGGCGATGCCTGCAACAGCCAACCCTTTGTTTACCAATATCTGGGTAAGCAATCCACCGAGCGAGTGGCCTATTACAATTGGTTTTTCAGGCAGGCTTTTGGCTATGTTGCTGTAGTGGTCTACCAAATGTTTCAATCGTATAGAGGCAATCTCCGGGCTTGGCTGGTTTTCGCGCAGGTCTTTGGCAAGGCCTTCTTTGTGGGGCCATGCCGGAGCTACGGTGGTGTATCCTTTGCTTTCAAAGTAGGTTTTCCATTCGTCCCATCCGCTGTTACTTACAAATGCGCCTGTAATAAATAACACTGTTTTTGAATTGATCGTTTTCATAACTTATAATTTATTTGAGTGAAGAATTTAATCCGGAAAGCGTCCTTGCTTTCACGATACAAAGGTGCTGAGCCGCCACAGCATAAAGTTTAACCCAGGTTAAAATCGAATGGCGCTTGAAAAAAAGTTTTTTAGTGGGCAAGGAGGATGCTAGTAAGGCTAATAACCCTATATTAGTTATCTGAATCCGCTTCAAATCCTAATCCTCCTCAGCGTATTACTGTTATGCAATTGCTACCCTGATAAGAATAGGCTTATTCGTGAAAGAATGGGAATTACCATCACCTTATGTGAGCCACGCCTGATGGGTGATCCATCCTATAAGCATATCATCATTATGACCGATGGTTTTAATAATGATAGTATTAGATTTTACATAAATGTGCGAACCCACTTCAAAAAACCTGTAACAACAGATAACAATCTTGTTATGCACGAAACCGTTCAAACAAATATTCCTGTAAAAACAATACGCCTGCAATACTTACAAACCAAGCCATATCCCATAGACATAACCTATAAGCTGCATCATGATTACCAATACCTGCTTCTTCGCAGAGATAGCAACATGTTTATCTTTCAGGAAAGCAACACGGCCCCTGTATTTCTATAGTAAATCACACCAAACACCATAGGATAGATGATTCGGGCAGGTATTTTACCATAAGCAAGAAAAATCTACCTTTGTATAAATGCATCTTAGCAAAACACAATTAGGGATCATAAGCAGTTTTTTTGCCGACAAGCCAATTCTAAAGGCCTATGTGTTTGGCTCCTATGCCCGTGGGGATGCTGATGAAAAAAGCGACATCGACTTGCTCATTGACTGGGATTACTCCCAAAATATAGGCTGGGGATATGTTAGCGCATGGAGAGAGCTCAAAGAAAAGCTGAATAAGGAAATAGATTTTGTTTCTGTTAAATGGATTGATCCTTCCCTGGAAAATGAAATAAACCGTGATAAGCTGCTCATCTATGAAAGATAAATCAGGTGACCTTCAACGCCTGAATCATATTATCAGGTGCATTACAGATTTGGAAGAGATACTTCAGGGGGTAGATGCTGATTCCTTTTATCGCAATAGCGAGAAAAAATATGCAGTAGAAAGAGTATTAGAAATTATTGGTGAAGCTGTAAATAGGATTTCTACCGAAACGCTGGAAAAATCGAACCTCCCTATTCCGTGGAGGGATATTGTAGATTTCAGGAACCTTATTACCCATGAATACTTTAGGGTAGATTATACGATGGTCTATAAAATTGCAACAGGGGAAATACCTAAGGTGAAAACTGCAATACTTTATCTTATAGACGAAATCAAAATATAAATCCTCCACTTTCCATGAGAAAAAGAAGAGCCATTGGAGGATATTACATCAGCACCGAAAAGGAAAAGTCCGGAAACCCATACCGTTCCCGATATGATGATAAAATGCAACCCTATCACTGGTTTGCGCTGATAGCAATATTGTTTTTTACTATTATGGCAATTATCCGATAATAGAAAACGGAGTACAGATCCTACCCATACTCCGTTTGCCATACTATTAAATTTAGCCCACAATTAATCCTGGTTCTTATTCTTCATCTGCATCAGCAAAGTATATGCATTGGCTACTACAATCCTGCGCCCGGCAATATCCTTTCCATCTGCTGCGCTTATCTCCTGCGCACCATCCTCTTCCACGCCCGGCTTAACCTTCACCATCTCGAACGTATTATCTGCTTGCTCTGCAAAAACATAATACTCATTTTGCCAGCGTACCACTGCCGCCTGAGGTACCGTAAGGGCATCCGTATTGTGGATTTCTACCTCTGCACTCATAAACATGCCCGGCAGCAGGGTTTTGTCATACTTTTCGAAGTGGCAATGCACCTCTGCAGTATGGTTCTCGCTCATGTTCTTACTGATAAGGATAATCTCTGCCAGGTGTTTCCTGTCAGGATTGTCGTTGGTAAAAGCAATTACCCGCTGCCCTATCTTCAGGCGGTCCACATCGCGCTCAAATACAGACAAGTTCAGGTGAATATCCTCCGGATTTACCAGTTCGAACAACACCTCGGTAGGTGAAGTATAGCGTCCGATGTTTACATTCACCTTCGACACAAAACCCGTGATAGGCGAATAAATATTTACACTGCGTGAAATGGAATTATCGTTCAGCGCAGCAGGATTTATACCTATCAGCTGCAATTTTTCGCTGAGCGATTTCACCGTTATTCTTTGTGCCTCGTAATCTGCCCGGGCTTGCTGAAACTGCTTATCGCTACTGGCTTTGCTCGCATTCATTTCCTGCTGGCGGGCAAACTCAGCATCAGTTAGCGCCAGTCTGGATTTAGCCATCAGGTAGTCCTGCTGCAATTGAATAAACTGCGCGTCCTCCAGCACTGCTAGTACCTCACCTTTGCTTACATGCATACCGGGTAGCAGCCGCGTACTTTTCAGGTAGCCACCCAGCGGAAAACTCACGCTTACCATGTTTTGTGGTGGCACATCTATCACCCCGTTCAGCTTTACCGTAGCCGATATATTTTTGCGCTCCGGGCTTCCTGTTACTATTCCGCCAATCTTTACCTGTTCTGCCGTTAGTGTCACCACATTATTTTCAGTGTCACCAGCTACCGGTGCCGCTTTTTGCTTGCTGCCACAGGCCGTAAGCAGTAGCGCAGCCATTACTATTATATACTTATACATGTTCGTTTTCTTTAGTTTTTTACAGATAATGTTTCCAGTTTTATAATCGCCTGGTTCAGCAGTTGCAGCTGCCCCAGGTATTCGCCTTGTATGCCTATGCCCTGGTTCAGCAGCATGGTATATTGCAGGTAGTCTATATCGCCCGTGGCAAATTGCCTGTTTGCGGTAGCAATAATTGTTGCAGCATTCTTAAGGCCCGTGGTGGTGTAATACTCAACGCTGGCACGGTGCTTATCCACCTGCTGCTGCGCAGCCAGCCTTTCGCTGTTCAGCTGCTGTGCGGCAAGCGCCACATCATTCTGCGCCCTCAGGTAGTTTACCTTGGCAGCATTTATCCGCGCCAGTTGCGCACCGAAAAACAATGGAATACCTAAACCCACCGAGGCAGAAGAAAAGCGTTTTCCCGCATTGAAATAAACGTCCTGCCCATCTACATTCTGCTGGCCTATTATACTCATGTTGTTATAGCCCAGCAATATATCAGGCACCAGTCGCGACCGCTCTGTTTTTAGCCGGAACTTAGTGGCATTGGCTATATGCGTTTGGTAGCGCAATTGCGGGTGCGCACTTGCGCCTGTAGTATCTGCAGATACCACAGCAAGGTACAAGGCCGTATCTGCCATGGGCATATAAGCCTGTGTATCGTTCAGCAATGTATTGAACTGCTGCAAGGCTATGCCCATATCGCTTTGCAGCATTCTCAGCTGGTTGCCTATCTGCTGCCGCTGGCTTTCTGCGGTGGTTTTTTCCAGTATGTTGCTCTCCCCCGACTTAAAGCGCAACACCGCTTTCTGCTCAAATATGCCATAAACACTATCAGCATATTGCAACAGCCGGGCGCGCTCCTGCATTACTATAATTTCGTAAAACAAGCCGCTAACGGCAGATTTCAGCTGCACTGCCGATAGCCTGGTGTTTGCCTGCGCTGCCAGGTATTCTTCCTTTAGCCCCCTTTTTTGGTTGCTGTACACCGTAGGGAAAGCAAAGTTCTGCGACAGGCCAATGCGTGTATCCTTGTATATGGTATTTATCTGCCCATACTCTACCACAGCATTGGTTTTGTTTACATCAAACCAGGCTCCTTTCATCTTCATGCTGCTCTGCTCGCTTAGTGTTGCGCTCCTCAATTGCAGGTTGTGCTTTTCGGCAGTAGCTATAGCCTCCTGCAAGCTCACAGGCTTGCCCTGTGCTTGCAAGGCGGTGTTGCCCAGGCAAAACAGTAACAGCAGTACCACAGTCAATGCGTTACCTCCGTTTCTTTGCTGCTTGCGCCCTTCGAACCATACAAACAATACAGGCAACACCAACAGGGTAAGCAGGGTTGCCGTAAGCAAACCACCAATTACTACCGTAGCCAGCGGCCTTTGCACCTCTGCACCCGCACCGTTGCTAAGCGCCATGGGGAAAAAGCCGAGCGAAGCCACAGCAGCCGTCATAAGCACAGGGCGCAGCCTTATCCTGGTTCCTGTAATTACTATTTCCCTCAGGTTTGTAAGCCCCTCTTTTTTCAGCCTGTTAAACTCCGATATCAATACAATACCATTCAGCACCGCAACCCCGAACAGGGCTATGAATCCTACACCTGCCGAAATACTGAACGGCATGCCGCGCAGCGACAGCGCAAATACACCACCAATAGCCGACAAGGGAATAGCAGTATATATCAATAGCCCTTCGCGCACAGAGTTGAACGCAAAATAGAGCATTACAAATATCAGCAGCAGGGCAACAGGCACCGCTACGCTTAACCTTTTCTTTGCTGCCTGCAGGTTTTCAAATGTTCCCCCATAGGTAATTTCGTACCCGGCAGGTAGCTTAATCTTTACGTCCACTTGTTTTTGCAGTTGCTGCACCACCGTTTGCACATCCTTGCCGCGCACGTTAAATCCCACAATTATCCTGCGGCGTGCATCTTCGCGCTGTATCTGGTTGGGCCCTTCTATCTCATCTACCTCTGCCACCTGCACCAATGGTATCTGCTGGCCAGCCGGCGTTGCTATCATCAGGTTCTGTACATCTGCCAGGCTCTTTCTTTGGGCGCTGCCTACGCGCACCACCAGGTCAAATCTTTTTTCGCCTTCATACCCCTGCCCTGCCACAGCACCAGCAAAGGCGGCATTTACCGATCTGTTTATCTCGTTTATGTTCAACCCATACTTGGCCATGGCATCGCGCTTATACTTTATCACTATCTGCGGCATGCCTGTAACCGTTTCTACATACAGGTCGCGCGCCCCGTCTATAGTACCTGCTATTGCGCCCAGCTTTTCGGAATAAAGCGCCAGCGTATCCAGGTCCTCGCCAAATATTTTGCACACTACATCCTGCCTTGCACCGGTCATCAGTTCATTGAACCGCATTTGCACCGGAAACTGGAACCCGGCTGTAACACCCGGCACCGCAGCTATTTTCTCACTCATTTTTTCTGCCAGTTCATCAAAGGTGCTTGCAGAGGTCCACTCGCTTTTATCCTTCAATATCACCATCATGTCAGCAGCTTCCATAGGCATAGGGTCGGTGGGTATTTCGCCACTGCCTATTTTGGTTACTACTTTTTCTACTTCGGGAAAATTGTCCAGCAATACCTTTGCTGTTTTTTGTGTGGTATTGATAGTAGTAGTCAGGTTACTGCCCGTAAGTACCCTGGTATCTACAGCAAAGTCGCCCTCTTCCAGCTTAGGAATAAATTCCCCGCCCATATTCAACATTATTACTACAGCTATCACAAACATGCCCAGGGCTGTTGCCAGCAATGCTATTCTGTGGTTCAAAGCTTTTTCAAGCACATGCTGGTAAGCCACTTCTATGCGCTTAAGCACTCTGTCCGACAAGGTAGGTTTATGCGAAATCTTTTTGCTGATAAACAGTGCAGTCATCATAGGCACATAAGTCAGCGATAGAAAAAACGCCCCCAAAACTGCAAAGGCCACAGTTTGCGCCATAGGGCCAAACATTTTACCCTCTATACCCTGCAGCGACAATATAGGCAGGTACACTATCAGTATTATTATTTGCCCGAATACCGCAGCATTCATCATTCTGGATGAAGCCTCTTTTACCTCCGTATCCATATTTTCCTGTGTAAGGCTATCCTTACCCGCAAAATCCCGGGAATCGTGCAGGCGGTGCAACACCGCCTCTACTATTATCACAGCGCCATCCACTATCAACCCAAAATCCAGCGCACCCAGGCTCATCAGGTTTCCGCTTACGCCAAACAGGTTCATCATTATTATGGCAAATAGCATGGCCAGCGGAATTACCGAGGCTACTATAAACCCTGCGCGTATATTTCCCAGAAACACTATCAGTACAAACAATACGATCAAGGCACCCTCGGCCAGGTTTTTTTCTACAGTACCTATAGCATGGTTCACCATTTTTGTCCTGTCCAGGAAAGGCTCTATAACAATGCCCTCCGGCAGTGTTTTTTGTATAGCCGCAATCTTTGCCTTTACACTCTTTATTACAGCCGAAGAGTTTGCCCCCTTCAGCATCATTACCACAGCACCAGTTACCTCGCCATCGGTATTGTAGCACACCGCACCATACCTGGGCGCGGTGCCTACACCCACCGTAGCCACATCGCGTATCAGTACCGGTACACTGCCGGGTGTGGCCTTCACCACTATTTTTTCTATATCCTGGTTGCTGCCCGTAAGCCCTTCGCTGCGTATATACAGCACGGTAGGCCCTTTTTCTATATAGGCGCCGCCCGTATTCTGGTTATTGCTTTCCAGTGCGTTAAACACATCGGTTATGCTCAGCCCCAGCGCATTCAGGCGCAGTGGGTTTACGGCCACCTCGTACTGCTTCAGCGCACCGCCAAAGGTAGACACATCTGCCACGCCCTCTGTGCCCAACAGCTGCCGGCGCACCTGCCAATCCTGTATAGTGCGCAAATCTGTAAGGGAATACTTGCCCTCATAGCCTTTTTTTGCACGTACCACATACTGGTAAATTTCGCCCAGCCCTGTAGTTACCGGGGCCATTTGCGGCAAATCTATACCGGCAGGTATCTGCCCCTGCAATTGTTGCAGGCGCTCGCTTACCTGCTGCCGCGCCCAATACACATCGGCATGGTCGTTGAAAACAATAGTAACCAGCGACAGACCGAACCGGGAAAAGCTCCTGATTTCTTTCAGCTCCGGTATGTTGCGGTTTACCTGCTCCACAGGCACCGTTATCAGCCGTTCTATATCTGTGGCGCCCAGCGATGGCGCTACCGTAATTATCTGTACCTGGTTATCGGTAATATCAGGCACCGCATCTATCGGCAACCGGAAGGCCTCGTATGTGCCGTAGATAATAAGGCCCAACATAAGCAACCCTACTATCAGTTTATTCTTAACCGAAAATTGAATGATTCTATTCAGCATGGAATACAGTTTTTGAAAGGAGTACAAGTGCCTGCTATGCGTACAAAAGCTCAGATATCTGAAACTGAATACAGCACAACACTTGCAATAAAAAATAAAATATAAGACGCAGCTAATAGCTGCCAAAGCGCCCTATAGCGCCATTATACAAGAAATGGAAAGCCTATGTATGCTATTAGCAGAATTTGGGCGGCTGCCATATTTTGCCCAGATAAGAGGATGGTATGGACTTAGTATCAAATACGGGAACATGCGCTGCTAAAGCCGGCACAGGGTGTTGCAGGTGCAACTGATGTATATGCGGATTAGCAACCAGCATATTTGCATGAAGCGAGCAATGGTGTTGCTTAAAAGGCAACTGCATATCCTTATCGTGGTCTGCGTCATGCTTGTTTCCATTATAATGCAGGTCTATAAAATCAGCAATGGATAAATCCTTATCTGCTTCCTTGTGTTCAAAGTAGTGGGCTACAAATGATCCCAAACGCAATAGCTCATCCAGCTCTGTGCCGGAAAATATATACAAGCTACATAAGAGTATTGCTATACCTTTTTTCACAAAGCAAAGATATAAAGAAAAAAACGCATTGGCATCTATGACAAGAATCAGCTATTTATCTACTTCTTCTTCCTCCTCACATTCTTCTTGCCACTCGCATCTTTCGGGGCTTCCAGCTTTTCTACCACTTTGCCTGTAGCATCTATTTTATACCGCTGACTTACAAACAGCGACTTATTCTTCTTGTCTTTCTCCTTCAGCGTTACTATGGCAAATCCATTCTCAAAGTCCTCGGCAGACTCATACTTTGCAGGTATCACCCACTTACCCCAATGGTCTATAAACCCCCATGTAGAATCATTCTCTGTAGCAGCGCTCAGGTTGGCGGCAAAGCTGCGCACATCTTTAAAATAGCGCGGTATCGCCTGCGTATTTTCTTTATTCACAAATGTCCATCCGCTGTCAGTTTTCACCGCTGCAAATCCCTCTTTGAATCCCAAAGCATACTTATAGGTAAAAGGGAAAGCAATGTTGCCGCGCTCATCCAGAAAACCATAATCATCCTCTATACCCGCTGCATAGAAGCCCTCGCTCAGGTCGCTTATCTCATCGTATATCGGCGGTATCACATACCTCCCTTTGCGGTCTATCACCCCATATTTGCAGCTGTCTTCATCGCAGTTACCTATGCCCACTACAGCCCTTCCGTTTACAAAGTCTGCCGCAAAGCTGAAGGTTTTATTTATCGCTGTATCGCCCAATTTATTGATGTAGTAGTAGCCACAATTTTCATCGCATATTGTGCCGGACACTACCGCCAGTCCTCCGCTGAATTCATTTGCTTCTGCCAGCTTAAATGGCAGTAGCTCCTCCCCTGTTTTGGCATCTATATAGCCATAGTAGTCACCGCGCTTGGCCACCTTGTAGGCCACGCCTGCCCGCTGCATATCCTGCTTTGCCAGTGGCATATTCGGGAAGCTCGCATACTTAGCTATAAAGGACTCATACTCTTCAAATTTATCATTCAGCGTGCTCAGGTTATACACCTCATCCCATGCTTTAAATATATTCCTGTTGCCCTTGTGCTCCTGCACAAATCCCAGGTATGTTTCTACCCGGCCATCGCGCGTGTACAGCTCGTATATGCTATCCTGCACTGCCCCTATCTCCGGGTGGTTGGGGTAT
>DLGO01000078.1:28460-43472 GCA_002482725.1 Bacteroidetes bacterium UBA7692
ACTCCAGGTAGCCCGCCAGCGTATGCTTCTTCGTTACATCCCTGTACAGCAGGTTCTCATAGGCAGCCTGCGCGTCATTCACATACATCCCTTTCGGGTATTGCTTCATGTATTGCAGGTAGTCCTCTGCCGTACCATCTTGCGTAGCGGTTTTATACAGCCGCTCTTCGTACAGCATTACCGCCTGTGGGTTTTCTTTTGCCTCAGGGTAGGTTTCTATAAATCCCTTATAACCGGCTACAGTATTCGAGCGCTTTACTTTTTCAAACTCAAGCGAGGTAAGGTTTTCCATCGCCTTCTTCACCAGATCCCTATCCTTATAGGTATTGGCAAAATGCTCATAAGCATCAGCTGTATTCTTGCCTTGCGCCACGGCAAAGGCCTCATCATTTATAAACTTGTTCAACTCCTTTATGGTAAAGTCGCGCACACCAAACAGCATCGCTTTCTTCGCCTCCTTGTCCTCTGCCTTTAGCGGCATCGCATTGCTTGCCCTGTAGGCAAATATGATGGCCGAGTCCAGGTTATACCGCGCAAAATCCTTTGCTGCATAGGCTTTCCCCAATCCATAGTTGGCCGACACACTGCCTGCATCATCGGCTATCACTTCTTTGAAGTACACGATCGCATTGCTGTAGTCGCCCACATTCAGCGATTTGAAAGCCTTCTCCAGATCACCGGCAGTAGCGCTCAATGCGCTAAAGCAACCAGCCACCATCAATCCCTTGCCAAATATTCCCTGATTCAATCTCATACTCAATTCTTCAAAATCTTATTTACCATTAACTGATGTATCTCTTCCTCTGTAAATCCACTGGCTTTCAGTACCTGCGCGCTGTCCTCTCCCAATACAGGAGCGTTCCATGTATCATCGAAGTTGCAATCTTTAAACCGTATAGGATGCCTTACCGTGTTAAAGTTTCTTACAGCGCCTTGTTGATTTTCTATAAAAACCTGCCGATCCTTCAGGTATTCATCCGTCAATACTTCACCGAGGTCATTTACAGCAGTTACGCAACAGTCAACAGCATCAAAGCTTTCCAGCCATTCTGCCCTTGTCCTTCGTGCTATTATCCCTGCCAGTTCTGCCCTTACTTTTTGTAGCTCCACCGCATCTGCCAGCAGCACCCCGCTCCACTCCTCCTTTCCTATTACCGTGCAAAGCTTGCTCCAAAACTTAGGCTCCAGGCTGCCCACTGCCAGGTGCTTGCCATCGCTGCACCTGTATGTGTTGTAGTTGGGCAGGCCACCGCTCAGGTCGTAGTTACCTCTGCCTTTATCACCTGCTGCCTGTACCTCTGCCAGTGGCAGTGCCATCAGCGGCACCACCGCATCGGTCATGCTTATGTCCAGCCATTGGCCTGCGCCTGTCTTCTCGCGTTGGTATAGCGCAGTAGTTATGGCGTGCATGGCCATATAGCCGCCACCTGCCACATCTGCCGTCTGGAAACCCGGTATCACGGCCTTTTCTGTAGTACCGGTTACACCCAGCAATCCTGCTATGGCTATATAGTTCAGGTCGTGTCCTGCATCCTTTGCCTTGGTAGACTGCTGCCCGTACCCCGATATCGAGGCATATATCAGCCTTGGGTTCAGTTCGCTAAGCTTTACATAGCCCAAGCCTATGCTTTCCATTACGCCCGGGCGAAACTGCTCCACCAGCACATCTGCTTCTTTCACCAGTTTGTACAACACCTCTTTGCCTTCGGCAGAAAGGTAATTAAGCGCCAGGCTTTTCTTGCCCCTGTTCAGCGCAAGGTAAAAGGCCGACTGCCCCTCCATCTGCGGCTCAAAAGTCCTTATATAATCGGGATTGTCCGGGTCTTCTATTTTTATAACCTCAGCACCTATATCCGCCAGCAGCATGGTAGCCAGCGGGCCTGGCAGCAGGCGGGTAAAGTCAAGTATCCGCACGCCCTTCAGAGGGCCTGCCTTCACATTCCTGCGTTTATAAGCTGGCGCTTCCTGCTTCCCTATCCGCGCTATATCAAATTTCCTGAAGCATTTGGCAAATTGCAGCATGGCATTCAGGTCGGTTACCTGTACCGCGCCGCTCAGCAATGCCTGTTGCGGATTCAGCTGTCCTGTTTCCAATGCTATATAATCCTGCTCACCGGCAGTTACTATACAATCGGGTGTGCCATGCAGCCCTTCCTGCGCATTGCATTCACTATCAGCTATTTTTACCGTATAAAGTATTGGTTCAGCAGCCTTCACATAAAAATGAAACACCATATCAACACCTGTGGCCTTCTCCTTCCGGAACCTCAACTGTATACTTCTAAGTATCTCGTGTGCAGTAATATGTGCATTCATAATTTTACAAGAATATTCATAATGTTGTAATTGATGTTCAAAGTTCTATTTTTGACGAAGTATCAAAACTAACTTGTGAATAACGCAACCAAAGTCGGAATCTTTAGTGTGGTAACAATAGTTATCTTTTTCCTTGGATTCCAGTTCCTTAAAGGCAGCAATATATTTGTTACCAAAAATAAGTATTACGCAATATACGATAAAGTAGACCAGCTATACCCCTCTAACCAGATCGTAATCAACGGTTACAAAATCGGTATAGTAGGGCCTATGGAATACCAGGCAGAAACCGGCAAAATCGTGGTTCAGTTTATAGTAGACGACGATATCCCGGTACCTGTAAACAGCACAGCTACTATAGCATCTACCGATTTGCTGGGTGGCAAAGTGGTAAAAATAAAACTGGGCAACTCTACCAAATACCTGGAAAGTGGCGACACCATGATTTCGGAATACCAAAGCGACTTTACTACAGAGATAGCAAATACCCTATCGCCTGTTGTAGACAGGGCGGGTAAAGTAATGGCCGAGCTGGAGATAACACTTCA
Organism: Bacteroidetes bacterium UBA7692; assembly: GCA_002482725.1. Lineage (GTDB taxonomy): Bacteria > Bacteroidota > Bacteroidia > Chitinophagales > LD1 > UBA7692. The sequence goes on from DLGO01000078.1 coordinate 31,325, forward strand.
ATCTATCAACCGCGTTTTTAAACCGGGCAACCCGGCCAGCATAGAAGAAAGCCTTACACACCTGAACAAGTCTTTGGCTTCGGTACAAAAGATAACTTACGAGTTCGAGAAGATGGCGCAAAACGGTTCTATACAGAACTCACTGAAAAATGTGGAGTCTATAACCAACAACCTGAAAAACAACAACCAGAACCTGGACAAGATGCTGACCAACTTTGCAGCTATATCTGACACCCTAAGGGCTGCAGATATCGGTGGCGCTGTGGCATCAGCTAAACTGGCCATTACCAACCTGCAACACATACTGGGCGATATGGAAAAAGGCAATGGCACACTGGGCAAACTGATAAAGGATGAAGGATTGTACAACAACCTGGATTCTGCGGTAGTAAGCCTGGATGTAGTATTGAAAGACCTGAAAAAGAACCCTTACAGATATGTGAACGTTTCTGTTTTCGGTGGTAAAAAACGCGACGACAGATACCTGGAAAAACAGGCTAAAAAAGAAGCCAAAAAGGCCGGCAAGTAACATAGTTTAAGTAGGCTGCACCTATGGTTTTTACATTGTGCCAATATATTGGTGAGCTTTCCGTTCAATTAAGGTTGAAAAATATTTCCCTGCTTGCCAAGGCAGCAATTTTATGCTTATTATTTTTTGCCCCTTGCCTTAAGCTGCATGCGCAGGACTCTACCAAAGATGTGCAGATCATCCACGCCGACTTCCTTAAATATGCCGAAGTGGGTGGCAAGCGGTATACCAGGCTGATTGGCGATGTGCAATTGCTGCAAGGCGGGGCATACCTGTTTTGCGACAGTGCCAACATGCAGCGCGACAGCAACACCGTAGACGCATTTGGGCATGTGCGCATAGAGCAGGATACCATAAAGGCAACCAGCGACATACTATACTACAATGGCAACACCAAGCTCGCCCGCCTGGTGCGCAACGTTACCCTTACCGATACCAAAATGAAGCTTCTCACCAGTGAGCTATGGTACAACATGAGCGACAAAACGGCCTACTACCTGGTAGGGGGCAAGGTACTGCGCACCGCCAGTACCATCACCAGCAAAAAAGGCTACTACTTCTCCAATAAGGATGAGGTATTTTTCCGCGACCAGGTGCATATACAGGATACCAACTACACCCTGGACTCCGACACCCTCAAGTACAATATCAGCACAGATGTATCTACCTTTTTTGGCAATACTACTATCTACAACAAAGAGAGCACCATATACTGCAACAATGGCTGGTACGATGCCAGGCGCGATGTAGCATCCTTTGGCAAGGGTACCATCATCAATAATCCACCGCAGATACTGCGCGGCGACAGCATCTACTACGAACGCTTCAATGGCTATGGCAAGGTACCTGCCAACTTCCACTGGTACGACAGCACTATGGAGGTTTCCATGATTGCCAACTTTGCCGAGTTCTGGGAGGAGACAAAATTCCTGAGCGCCACGCAGCACCCTGTTATGATATACAAGATGGAGAAAGACTCCCTCTTCATTACCGCCGATACGCTACAGAGCCGAAATAAATCAGTAACAGACACCACCAAGCTGTTCTTCGGCTTCCACCATGTGCGCATGTTCAGCAAGGATATGCAGGGCGTGTGCGATTCTATGTTTTACTCTTTTGCTGACTCCACTTTCCGCATGTTTTACAAGCCCATATTGTGGAGCGACAATACCCAGCTGAGTGCCGATACCATGTACCTCACCATCAAAGAGAAGAAAGCCGACAGGCTGAGCATGTACAATGCTGGCTTTATCATAGCGCCAAACGGCGATAAGTTTTACGACCAGATAAAGGGTAAGAATATCTTCGGATATTTTCTGGACAACGCGCTGGACAAGGTACACGTAGTATCCAATGCAGAGAGCCTGTACTTTGGCAAAGATGAAAAGGAAAAATATGTAGGCGCTAATAAGGCGCTAAGCACTACCATGTGGCTGCGCTTTGCAGAAAAGAAGCTGAGCAAGATAACTTTCATACAGCAGCCCGAAGCCAAATTCACCCCGATCAAAATGCTCCCAAAAGAGGATTACACCCTCAAGGACTTCAAATGGCAGATAGACAAAAAGCCTAAGAGCAGGGAAGAGATCCTGCAGCTACAAACAGTAAAAACAAAATAAGCTAGTTAGTAATACCCACTCGGCAGTATTGGTACTGCTTGTGCTCTGCCTCCGACAGTATAAAGTCGGCCAGGTCTCCGGTATTTATATGGTTCTTGCCAAACGGCATGAAATCCTTTTTGGTTTCATATATACCCGTGCGCCCTGCATCGGGTATCCATGGGCAGCAGACAAAGGCGTAGTTCAATCCACTCTGCTCCAGCACCTCCCATGTTTTATAGTGACCCTCAGCCACATTCTTATACGCCGCCGGGTAGTCCGGAGTGTCTTTCAGCAGTGTGCCCGACTCATCGGCATTCAGCGTGCCCATGCCGCCTATGGCTATTATACGGCTTACACCATGCTGCTCCATACCTGCCACCATGCGCTTTGCGCCCTCGCTCATCAGCGATACATCGCCATCTACGTCAACAACACCGAGGGCAGAGATGACCACATCTTTGCCCTCGGTTGCTGCTGCTATTTTTTCATAGTCGTAGGCATCACCTTCCACCACAGTCAGCAGGGTATCATGCCAGGCAATAAGCTTATCCTTATTGCGCAGGTACGCTGTTACCTTCCACCCCTTATCCAATGCATAGCGCACAAGTAAGGTTCCCGTTCTTCCGCTTGCTCCTACTACCAGAATATTCATATTGCTTATTGTACGTTGAATTTCTTAACTACGTATTTGTTGCTGCTTTTTATCACTACCGCATACATGCCTTTTGCATAGTCTGCTGTGCTGAAGGTAAAGTTCTCTGCAGTGTTCAAAAAGATTGCCCTGCTGACAACCGTGCGGCCCAGGCCATCCATTATTTCTATAGTACCCTCCAATGCAGAACCTACACCTATTGTTACGTTCACTACATCTACGGCAGGGTTAGGATATACTTTTATGCTTGCATTCAGCTCTGTATTGGCTATGCCTGTAGCAGGGCGGCATTGTGCACCCGGCTCTATCACATCCACGCGCAGATCGAAACCTGCCTGTGCAGCAGTATTCTCATCCACAGGGTATGTGGTAGCAAATCCACTAACTTTTACATAAGCTGTACCGCTGAAACCAAGGTCGTACCTACCCGCAGCCACGGTAGTAGTACCGTAAAAAAGCACACATGCATTCTCACCGCCTTTGAATGTGCAGTTAACAGGCACACATGAGTAAGCAAGTCCCGCAGGTATTCCCGACACATTGTTAACTTTGAAAGAGTCCAGCGTAGCGCCCTGAATGTTTGTAGGCGCCAATATCTGTATAGCCTGATTGTATGGTACTCCACGCTCTACACATGGTATCTGATCAGGACCCGGAGTTATACCATACTGCTGGTTGGTTGTATCTACCACACATGTCTGGCTGAAAGAGAAAACAGAAGTCAGCACAAGTGCCGCGAGTAAAAGATTTTTCATTTTTTGATTTGGAACTGTTTTTTGAAAGCGATGAAAATAAATGAAAAACTTAAATCAGAGTTATCTAAAAGGTTAAAACAAAAATGCCCAATCCTACCGCACCGCCATCTTCCTTATCAGTATGCTGAAAAACCATGGTATGTGCCTTTTGCTCCATACACCAAACTTTTCCAGGAAGCCCCCGATTACTACTTCTTCCTTTTCACTTTTAGCTGCCTTAATTATCCCCTTTGCACAGGTTTCTGCCGTCAGGCCTTTGCCCGTAGCTTTGTCCATAGTACCCAATGCCTTGCCATCTCCCGTCAGTGCATTTACTGACACATTCGTCTGCACAAATCCCGGGCATATCAGCAGCACCCGTAGTCCATCATCATAGTTCTCTGCCCTCAGCGAATCGAAGAAGCCATGCAGCGCATGCTTGGATGCCGCATAGCCACTGCGCCATGGCGAGGGTATCCTGCCTACAGCGCTTGTCACCACTATTATCAGGCTTTCCTTTTGCGCTATTAGCTTTGGCAGCAGTATTTTAGTCAGCGCTACTGTGCCGAAGTAGTTTACTTCCATCAGCTTCCGGTCCACTTCTATATCTGTATTTACCGCCAGCGACCGCTGGCTGATGCCTCCATTGTGTATCAGCACATCTATTTTGCCAAACCGCTCTTCGGCTTGCTGCGCTGCTCGCTCCAGGCTCTGCTGGTTAGACAAATCAAGCGGCAGCACCAGACATTTATCATCTGTAAGTCCCGATGCTTTTTTAACCCTGTCCAGCTCTTCCCTCCTGCGCGCAGAAATAATAAGGCGTATATCCTCTTTTGCCAATTCGTATACTAACGCCTCTCCTATACCGGACGAAGCCCCCGTAAGCCATACTGTTTTGCCTGTGAATTTCATAATGAAGTTGTTTAATCTTATCTGATAAAGCATGTTTAGCAGCTAGTTCCGAGCGAGATGCTTTAGCATTCTGCGATTCAATTTAGTAAAGAATGGACAGAGCTAAACAAGAAAGATTTTTGCAACCATAGTGGAACTCCTCTGGTAAAAAAATCTAACGAAGTTGCAGCCGGAAATAGCCCTTAACATTTTATTGGGATAAGTTTAAGCAACTTCTATATAAAGCAAACAAATATTTGATTAGCGGTGAAATCATTTATTCCTTTACTCCAAAACAGGAATTATGGCTACAGCATATAAAAACTGCCAGAGCTGCGGCATGCCGCTCAACAAGGACGAACAAGGCGGCGGCACCAATGCCGATGGCTCCAAATCTACCATGTACTGCAGCCACTGCTACCAACAGGGTGCCTTCACCAGGCCAGACCTGACAGTTGATGGCATGAAGCTGCGCGTAAAGGATAAACTAAAAGAGTTTGGCTTCCCTGGTTTTATCGCAGGCTTCTTCACTATGGGCATTCCCAAATTGGAGAGGTGGAAGAATAAATAAGCCGTACGCTGCTCTTATCTTTACTGCTCAAGAACCGATTTCGGGAGCAAGCTATTGGTATATTTACTTTGTGAGCAAATTCGGAAATAACTGTTTGCCAAGTTAACCCCGAAGTATTTGTGGCAGCGCGCACAGAATGGAATGCCTATCAGGCGGCAGATGCATCGCGCCTGAAACAGCTGAATATGCATGGTTAAAGCCGCCGGCTTTACCTATTACAATCCGAAACGGATATTTTCTTAAAAGCCCCTACATCCTCCGGCTTATCCCAACCATCCTGCCTGTAATCCTTATACACCCAAGCACCGTTCTGCTTCACCAGAAAATCCGGAATCTCTGAAAAGTAAGGTATAGTGTCTGAGGTGAAATTAAACGCATCTTCATGCACTCCAAATTCCAGGAGCATCGTCCATTTCCCATTGCATAAGGAATAAATCCGGCAATCATTTACCCTGCTATTATCGCAGTAGTCTACCACAAACGCAATCTCATCCTTTCCATCAGTATTATTATCACCGATATTGAGCAGGCAATACAAACCCTGCCCGGAACCCAAAGTTAAAGTATCGTGTATGCCTGCCATAGTCAGGTAGACATCTGCTTCTTGTACATTATACCAACTAACCACCGTTTTATCCCAGTCCTCTTTAAAGGGATCCGGTGCACTATCGATTTCCATATTCAACAGGCGGGAAATGTTACCTGGCAGATGGAGTCCTGCTTGCCATCGCCGTTGAAATCGCCGTAAACAGATAACTTACTCAGCTTACGCAGGTATATCCTATTTTCCACTTCCAGACTATCGGAAACACTTGGTACATCGCTACTACTTTTCCTAACAGAATCCGAAGCGCAACCTGATAGCAGGAGCGTAGAAATGAACAAAAACAAGCAACGCATCTGAGTGTTCACCTGATGTATAAAGGGATTTAAGATTACTTCCTTTTCAGCACTATACCGTCGCCCAGTATATTGATCTTACCCTCTTTGAAGAGCATGCCGCAGGCTTTCTTGAAGTTCTTTTTGCTCATGCCCACAGCAGCGTAGATAGCTTCCGGAGTAGAGCGGTCGCACACATTCAGGCGGCCGTTGGCTTCCTGTAGCTTGTGCATGATAGTGCCTTTGTAATCATCGGCGTTTTCTATGAAAACCGGCTTATTGATGCTCAGGTCTATTTTACCGTCTTCGCGCACTTTGCGCACGTAAGCGGTTATTAAGCGGCCCTTCTTAACCTCACCGAAAATTTCGTTATTGTAGAGTATGCCCCAGTGCTTGTTGTTCACTATGCAGCGGATGCCGATTTCGTTTTTGTCAGCAGGCAGTATCGTTACTTCATCGCCTTCGGCAACTGTTACCTCGCGATTCTTGATGAACTTATTGATGTTGGATGATGCTGCAAGGCGGTGGCTTCCCTGGTCGAAATAGACATATACCAGAGCGTAGCGGCCAACTTCTGCGCGCACTTTCTGCTCAGAGAATGGCAGCAGCAAATCCTTATCCAGGCCCCAATCCAGGAACATGCCCGCATTGGTTTCTTCTTTTACTTTCATGAAAGCTACCTCGCCTGCCTTAGCTATAGGGCGCTGTGTAGTAGCTACGGGGCGGTCTTCGGAGTCGCGGTACACGAATACTTCCAGGTCGTTGCCCTCTTCCATATCTTCGGTTATAAACTTCTTAGGAAGCAATATTTCCTGCAAATCTTCGCTTTGCAAGTCTGCATCTACATCGCACAGGTAAAGTCCGTGTTCAGTTCTGCGGTTAATTTTAAGGGTGTTGTAGTCGCCAAGTTGCATGCTGCAAAAGTAATTAAAAAGTGAGGTATAAATTTATCCCTGGTATTAACCAAGGATTTTGGCAGCGCGGGAAATGGCTTTAGCCAGTATGTCTATTTCTTCGGTGGTATTGTAAAACGCAAATGATGCGCGGCAGGTGCCTTCTATATTGAGCCTGCCCATAAGCGGCTGGCAGCAGTGGTGACCGGTGCGGATGGCAATGCCCTGCTCATTGAGCAATACGCCCAGATCGTAAGGGTGGATGTCGCCAATCAGGAAAGATATAACCGATGACTTGTTGCGAGCTGTGCCTATAAAGCGCATGCCCTCTATTTCTGATAGCTTCTGCACACCATACTCCAGTAATTTGTGTTCGTAGGCAGCAATATTATCCAAGCCAACTTCATTCATATAGTTGATGGCTTCGCCAAGCACAATACCGCCCTCTATATGCGGAGTACCTGCTTCGAACTTATAAGGAAGATCGTTGTAGGTAGTACCTGCAAAGGATACTGACTTGATCATTTCGCCACCGCCCATGTAGGGAGGCATAGCCTCCAGAAGTGCCTGCTTGCCATATAGTATACCAATACCTGTAGGACCCAATACCTTGTGTCCGCTGAATGCAAGGAAATCGCAATCCAGGTCCTGCACATCTACCTTTTGGTGCGGCAGCGCTTGTGCGCCATCCAGGAATACTACCGCGCCAACTTTGTGTGCAGCAGCAATTATTTCTTTAACCGGGTTGATGGTGCCAAGAGAGTTGGAAACATAGACTACAGATACAATGCGGGTCTTTTCGCTCAGCAGCTTTTCATACTCTTCGAAAATAAACTCGCCGGAATCTGTAATAGGCACCACACGGAGCGTGGCACCTTTTTCGGCACACAGCATTTGCCATGGCACTATGTTGCTATGGTGTTCCATAGCGGATATAATTATTTCGTCGCCGGCCTGCACATTGGTACGGCCATAGGTAGCTGCTACCAGGTTGATAGCCTCGGTAGTACCACGTACGAAATTAATTTCCTTTGAAGAAGCTGCATTGAGGTGGCGGGTAATTACCTCGCGCGAGTTCTCGTAAGCCTCTGTGGCCAGCTGCGCCAAATGGTGCGCCCCACGGTGTATATTGCTGTTGTAGCCGGTATAGTAATTGGTAATAGCATCTATTACCTGCTTAGGCTTTTGCGATGTAGCAGCATTGTCCAGGTACACAAGCGGCTTGCCATTTACAGTCTGGTGCAAAATGGGAAACTGGGACCTGATGGCCTCTATAGAAAATGTACCGGATGTGCTCACTTGCTCTATCATAACTGCAGGTTCAAGGCTTCTTTCAATTTATCGCACAGATGCTGGCGCAATGGCTTGCTCTGTATCTTTTCTACCACCTCGTGGGCAAAAGCATAGGTAAGCAATTGCTTGGCCTGCTCCTCGGGAATACCGCGGCTAAGCATGTAGAACATATCTACCGCACTTAGCTGGCCTATGGCTGCACCGTGGCTGCACTTAACATCGTCTGCAAAAATTTCGAGCTGCGGCTTGGAGTTAACGCTGGCCTCCGGAGAAAGCAACAAAGCTTTGCTCGATTGGAAGGCATTTGTTTTCTGCGCATCCGGCTTCACGAATATTTTACCGTTGAATATGCCTGTAGCCTGATCGTTCAGCACACCTTTGTATAGCTGGTGGCTGGTACAGTCCGGCGCTACGTGGTCTATAAGGATATGTGTGTCTATATGGGCAGTATCCTTGGCAAAATACAAACCGCTAAGGTCTGCATGTGCGTTGCGGCCTACCAGGCGCGCAGTAGCATTGTTGCGGATAACATTGGCCTCGAATGTAATAGTAGTAGAATAGAAACGTGCATCGGTATCTACCTGCGCCTCCATGGTATGTATGCCTATTACATTCTTCGTTTCGGTTTGCAGCTTGGCTACGTTTACCTGCGCATTTTTGCCCACATACACTTCTGATACGTGGTTGTACTGCACGCCTATGTTGCTCGCATTGCGGAAGTCCTCGGCAAGTTGTATGGAAGCACCCTCCTCTGCAATAACCAGGTTACGCGTTTGGGTAAATGCTTCAGCTTCGCCTGCGGTAAAGAAGTAGTGCAAAAATATAGGCTCTTCGATATTTACATTGCGGCTAACATGTATAAAAGCACCGTCATTTACGAATGCCGTATTGAGCGCTGCAAAGTGTTCTTCGTTATTATCTATCAGTTTGCCGTAGTGCTTTTCTATCAGCTCCTGGTGGGCAGAAAATGCTTCTTTCAGGCTGCTGATGGTAAGCCCTTTTAAATCAGGTATGATGCTCATGGACGACTGGAAAACCCCATTGAGGAATACCATACGGAATGCATAAGCAGGCAGGCTGGAAATATATGCCTTTACCGATTTATTCACCTCACTCTCCTGTGGGGTAAAGGTGAACTCTTTGCTTAGCTTGGCTTTTATATTGGTGTACTTCCACTCCTCGTGACGGGAAGACGGAATACCCAGCTTTTCGAAAGCACGGAATGCATCCTCGCGCACCTGCCTGAAAGGCGTGTGCTCTATTGCTTCGAATTGTTGTTGAATATCAGACATTACTTACTTCAATTTATTATAACTCAAATTACCCTACCAGATCGGCAAACTCTTCTTTTATCCAATCGTAGCCTTTCTCTTCCAGTTGCAGGGCAAGGTCTTTACCACCGCTCTTCACTATACGGCCGCCATACATAACATGCACATGGTCGGGCACTATGTAGTTCAGCAAACGCTGGTAGTGGGTAATCACCAGGAATGCATTGTCTGCAGTGCGCAGCTTATTTACACCCTCTGCTACTATGCGCAGGGCATCTATGTCAAGACCTGAATCTGTTTCGTCCAAAACTGCCAATGTTGGTTCCAACATAGCCATCTGGAATATTTCGTTGCGCTTTTTTTCGCCACCGCTAAAGCCCTGGTTCAGGGAGCGGGAAGTAAACTCTTTGCTCAACTCCACGATAGCACGCTTATCGGTCATCATTTTCAGGAAGTCCTTAGCATCCATAGGTGTTAGCCCCTGGTGCTTGCGCTTTGCATTAACAGCTGCTTTCATGAAGTTGGTAGTGCTCACACCCGGAATTTCTACCGGGTACTGGAATGCCAGAAACACCCCTTCGCGGGCACGTTCGTCGGGAGACATCTCCAACAGGTTTTTACCCTGAAACCAAACTTCACCGGAAGTAACCTCATACTCAGGCTTGCCTGCCAATACAGAAGCCAGTGTAGACTTGCCTGTACCATTTGGCCCCATGATAGCATGTATTTCACCTGCATTTATATCCAGGTTAAAACCTTTAAGGATTTCTTTTTGACCTATCCGTGCGCTTAGGTTTTTTATTTGTAACAACATCTTTGTTATGTTTTCTATTATTCTTTTCGTTTTCAAATTTTTCGGCGTCTGCCTTCAACCCTTCGTAGAAATTGAAGAGGAACTTGCCGACCTTAATTACCTTGAAGATATTGCCGATCATTACCCTACACTACCCTCCAGCGATATGCTCAACAGCTTTTGCGCTTCTATGGCAAACTCCATTGGCAGGTTATTCAACACCTCTTTACAATATCCATTCACTATCATATTCACCGCTTCTTCGGCAGTAAGGCCGCGCTGGTTGCAATAGAACAAAAGGTCCTCCCCTATTTTGGAAGTTGTAGCCTCGTGCTCTACCTGTGCCGTGCTGTTCTTCACCTCTATGTAAGGGAAGGTATGCGCACCGCATTTATCGCCCAGCAATAAACTATCGCACTGGGTAAAGTTATATGCCTTTTCTGCATTACCATTTACCTGTACAAGGCCACGGTATGAGTTTTGGCTTTTACCTGCGCTGATACCCTTGCTCACGATACGGCTACGGGTATTTTTCCCGATATGTATCATTTTGGTACCTGTATCTGCCTGTTGGTAGTTGTTGGTTACCGCTACAGAGTAAAACTCGCCTATGGAGTTATCACCTTTCAGTATACAGCTAGGGTATTTCCATGTGATGGCACTACCTGTTTCTACTTGTGTCCAGCTTATTTTTGAATTAATACCCTGGCACAAACCTCGCTTGGTAACGAAGTTGTAAATACCGCCCTTGCCTTGCTTATCGCCCGGGTACCAGTTTTGTACAGTTGAATATTTTATTTCTGCATTGTCCATGGTGACAAGCTCTACCACTGCGGCGTGCAGCTGGTTCTCGTCGCGCATAGGCGCTGTGCAGCCCTCCAGATAGCTCACGTAGCTGTTATCATCGGCAATGATAAGCGTACGCTCGAACTGGCCTGTGTTTTCGGCATTGATACGGAAGTAGGTAGACAGCTCCATAGGGCAACGAACGCCTTTGGGAATATACACAAAACTACCATCGCTGAATACTGCACTGTTGAGCGCAGCATAATAATTGTCACGCGTTGGCACTACACTACCGAGGTATTGCTTTATCAGATCGGGATACTCGCGTATGGCCTCTGAAATAGAGCAGAAGATAATCCCTTTCTCTTTCAGCGATTCGCGGAAGGTAGTAACTACACTTTCGCTATCCATCACATAATCTACCGCTACACCTGCCAACAACTTTTGCTCCTGAATAGGAATACCCAGCTTATTGTAGGTATCGCGTATTTCCGGATCTATATCATCGAGGCTTTCCAGCTTCTTTTTCTTTTTTTGCGCAGCGTAGTATATGATGTCCTGGAAATTGATTTCCGGGAAATGCACATTCTGCCACTTAGGCTGCTTCATCTTTTGCCATGCGGCAAAAGCCTTCAGGCGCCAGTCGAGCATCCACTCCGGCTCCTCTTTTTTGGCAGAGATAAAACGCACCGTATCTTCCGTAAGCCCTATTGCGGCAAACTCCTGCTCTATATTGGTAGTAAAACCATACTTGTAGTCACTGGAGATATGGTCCTCTAATATTGCATCGTTTTCAGCCATTATCCTTTATATCATTTATTATGATAAAAATCATCTTTATCAATTAGCAAAAGTAACTGATAATTTCTGAATTGTTTAGACGGCTTCTAAACTAATAATTGTCCAAGGGCGATTTATGTAATAATTAACTAAAAAACGAAGCTTTTGCACATATTCAGGGCTATTCATTTTCGTGCGTGCAAATGATTAAGTTTGCGCCCCGAATGACAAACAGCATGAGTAAAACATTAGAATTCAACAAGAACGAGGATGCCATGAAGCTACTTGTAAGCGATTACAAGAAGGCAGCAGACACAGTAAAACTGGGTGGCGGCAAAAAAGCCATAGAAAAACACAAAGCAAAAGGCAAGCTAACCGCCCGCGAGCGGTTGGACCTGCTGTTTGACAAAGGAAGGCCAACGCTCGAAATAGGCCTTTTTGCGGGCCATGACATGTACAATGAGGTAGGCGGCTGCCC
>DLGO01000101.1 GCA_002482725.1 Bacteroidetes bacterium UBA7692
TAAGGCGCAGGGGTCGATATAGTGGAGGAATGGTTACGCAATGTTTTATTTTAAAGCAAACTGCAAAGTGCAACAGGCCGAAAACAAAAAAACCACGCTATTGCGTGGTTTTTTTGTTTTCGGATAAATACCCCGGAGGATATTATTTCTGATATTTCTTTTTGAACTTGTCGATACGACCTGCAGTGTCAACGAATTTCATTTTACCAGTGTAGAACGGGTGGCTTTCGTTAGAGATCTCTATTTTCACCAAAGGGTAAGAGTTTCCGTCTTCCCATTCAGCGTTTTCTTTAGCAGGTGCGCAAGATTTGCCCAACCATGACTTATCGCAAGAGATATCTTTGAATATTACTGTTCTAAAATTTTTTGGATGAAGACCTTCTTTCATAACCTATCAGCTTTGTGCTTTTTAAAAATTGGACTGCGAAGATAAATAACTTTAATCAAAAAAACAATACAATAACAAAGTAGGTGTTTAAAAACCGCCTTTTTACTGTAAATATGCCTCGAAACTACCCTTCGAAGCCAAATTCCTCTATTATTTCCTTCAATTCTGTTTTCACATAATCTTTATGCAGGTCGTATTTTTCGAGGGAGTAGGCGTGTGCCGACTTATAATTGCGGTTGCGCACCTCCTGGGCGGCCAGTGTTTCGGCAAATTTGTCGCTCACCTCCCAGCCAAAGTGGTTGTACACCTTTTCTACGGCAGTCTTTGGAGCATTGATGAGGTCATCGTACTTGATGGACACAAACTGCGCTTCGGGGATGCTCTTCTTCATTTCGTAGAAGTACTTGTAGAAGCTCATGGAGTATTCTGCCCACTCCTTGTAAGCAGGGTCGTGGAAAGGGATGTGCGGTGAGTGGAACTCATACATGGCAGAGAACATGCTGACCATAGAAGGCACTGCCTCGTAGGGGTTGCGCGCTATATATATGACCTTGGCATCGGGAAACTTAGTCAGCAGCGACTTGAAGCGTGCGGTGCTCATTACGTTCTTTACCAGGTAGGTCTTATGGCTGCCTGCGGCATATACGAAGCGCTTGGTGCTGCTTTCGTAAAAGTCCATCATATCGCGGCGCACATGTTCGGGCTGCTCGTCCAGGTAGTGCACGTCCTTTATTTTATCGAAAAACGGGAACAGCACAAAAATGCCGGGGCTCATCATGCTATGGGCAAAGTTGGCCTCGTCTTCCTCGGCCTTGTTGAAACCCATGGCGTGTATGTCTTCCCAGCCTGCGTACAGCTTGCTGTCTACCTTGGTCAGGGTCTTTTTTATCAGGTTACCGGTGCGCTGGTCTATCCACTTTACCACATCTACGAACTTGACAAACGAAGCAGCAGGGAAGAGCGTGTGTGCAAACTTCATATACACGAAGCGCTCGCCATCCAGGCTCAACAGCCTGTGCAGGTAGGTGGTGCCGCTGCGGGGGTTGGCTATAATGAACACGGGCTCCTTGATCTCGACCTTGCGGTAGCGGAACATGAAGACCTCATCGAGCAAACGGAATAGCAGGACTATAAACTGATTGAGGAAAAAAGCCAGCAACAGCAGGAAGGTAAGGAACCAAAGCCAGATGTTGAAGGTGAGGAAAGTATGCTTAAGACAACGCCACAGCACTGAATAGCGCACGTAGTAAATAGAAGCGGAGCCGTAGACCATAAATTATTGAGCGCGCAAAGAAAATGAATAGATTCGAGTGTATGACGAATCAGTCTTAAATAGATTGTAAATGAAACATTGTTAACTGTATAATAGTCCTTAACAACAGATTAATCCTTAAAAAATGAGGAGATAAATAGCACTTGTGCCAATAAACTCACATATATTAGCACCATGAAGGTATTCTGCCTGCTTTTCGCATTCTATACGCTCGCTATATCCATAGCGCCATGTAGCGATGTGCACGGCAGAACAGATGAGGCGGTAACGACTCTTTCGCAGGCACAGGAACACCACGACGAGCACAATGATATCTGCTCGCCATTCTGCTCGTGCTCTTGCTGTCAAAGTGTAACAGTAATGGCTTTTTACACGCATGAGCTGACCACAACTACCATAGCGGTAAACCAGCCGTTCATATTTGAAGAGGACTTCCATTCATCGGATTGTGCCTCTATCTGGCAGCCGCCAAAAATCAGTTAATACAGCACAACAGCCTGAATAAGGCATTGATCATTGAGTTTCCGGCAGTTACTGCCCGGGGCTTGCCTGTATTCGTTACCTAAACTGATTAAAATGTTAAATAGAATTATAGCGTTCAGCATAAAGAACAAATTTATCGTGGGGCTGCTCACGCTCGCCTTGGTGATATGGGGGCTGTGGAGCGTAACGCGGCTGTCCATAGATGCCGTGCCTGATATAACCAACAACCAGGTACAGATAATAACCGTGTGCCCTACACTGGCAGGGCAGGAGGTAGAGCAACTGGTAACTTACCCCATAGAGCAGGGCATAGCCAACCTGCCGGACCTGGTAGAGCAGAGAAGCATTTCCCGTTTTGGGCTTTCTGTCGTTACCGTTGTTTTTGATGACGACGTGGATATTTATTTTGCCCGGCAGCTTATAGGAGAGCGGCTGAAAGATGTACAAGGCAAGATACCGCCGGGGATAGGAACGCCCGAACTGGCACCGGTAAGCACCGGGCTTGGAGAGGTATACCAGTATGTGATACACCCGAAGAAGGGAAGCGAGGGTAAATACAGCGCCATGGATCTGCGTACCATCCAGGACTGGATAGTGGCACGGCAACTGTACGGTACAAAAGGTATTGCGGAGGTGAATAGCTTCGGAGGTCAACTAAAGCTGTATGAAGTTGCTGTAAACCCCAATAAGCTATTGTCTATGGGAATATCGATACCCGAAATATTTACGGCGCTGGAGCGGAACAATGAGAACACAGGCGGTGCATATATAGATAAAAAGCCCAACGCATATTTTATCCGTGGGGTGGGGCTGATAGGCTCCTTTGAAGATATAAAAAACATAGTAGTAAAGGCCAACCCAAACGGTATACCCATACTGATAAAGGATGTAGCCGAAGTGCGGCTGGGTAGCGCAGTGCGCTATGGGGCATTGACCTATAATGGTGAAGTGGATGCTGTGGGTGGCGTAGTGATGATGCTGAAGGGTGCCAATAGTGGCGATGTGGTGAGTCTTATAAAAGAAAAGATGAAGACCATACAGAAGTCGCTACCGGCAGATGTGGTTATAGAGCCGTTCCTGGATAGGACAGACCTGGTGGGCAGGGCCATATCCACGGTTGAAAAGAACCTGATAGAAGGAGCACTCATCGTCATTTTTGTATTGGTGCTGTTCCTGGGCAATTTCAGGGCAGGCATGATAGTGGCATCTGCCATACCGCTTTCGCTGCTCTTTGCCCTGGCATTGATGAATGTATTTGGTGTAAGCGCTAACCTGATGAGCCTTGGTGCTATAGACTTCGGGCTGATAGTGGATGGTGCGGTGATAATAGTAGAAGCTACCATACACCACCTGGCCCTGCGCAAATCTACGCAGGCTCTTTCGCAGGAGGAGATGGATGAAGAGGTATTCCTGTCGGCATCAAAAATCAGGAACAGCGCTGCTTTCGGCGAAATAATCATACTGATAGTGTATGTACCGATACTGACGCTGGTGGGCATAGAGGGCAAAATGTTCAGGCCAATGGCGCAGGCCGTAGGTTTTGCCATTATCGGTGCATTGATACTCTCCCTTACCTATATACCCATGATGTGTGCTTTATTCCTGCCCAAAAGCCAGTCGGGTAAGCGAACTTTCAGCGACAGGATGATGGACTATCTGCAGCGCCTGTATAGCCCACTGCTGGAAAAGGCAATAAGGCTGCGGCTTGCCATAGTAGGCGCTACCCTGGTTGTATTTGTAGTTTCGGTTATACTCTTCTCCCGCATGGGTGGCGAATTTATACCGACCCTGCAGGAAGGGGATTTTGCCTTCCACTGCATACTGCCACAAGGCACTTCGCTTTCGCAAAGCCTGGAAACATCGATGCAGGCCTCGCGCCTGATAAAGGAATTTGATGAGGTAAAAATGGTGGTAGGCAAAACAGGCTCGGCAGAAGTGCCGACAGACCCAATGCCTCCCGAAGCCACGGATATGATGATAATACTGAAGCCGCAGGGCGAATGGAAACGCGACGTGACCTATGACGGCCTTGCCGAAGAGATTTCGGAAAAGCTGGAAAACATACCGGGTGTTTTCTTTGAAAAGAACCAGCCCATACAAATGAGGTTCAACGAATTGATGACAGGCATAAGGCAGGATGTAGCGGTGAAGATATTCGGCGAGAACATGGATACGCTGCTGACTTATGCAAACAGTGTAAGCCGGGCGATACAGTCGGTGGAAGGGCCTACAGACCCAACGGTAGAGCGGGTAGCAGGGCTGCCCCAAATAGTGATACGGTACAACCGTGCGCAAATAGCCTATTATGGCCTTAACATAGAAGATGTAAACCAAATGGTAAGCACTGCATTTGCAGGTAGCAGCGCAGGGGTGGTATTTGAAAATGAGCGGAAGTTTGACCTGGTGGTGAGGCTGGATAGCATGTACAGGGGCAGCACAGAAGATGTAGGTCAACTGTATGTCCCTACTGCCCATGGCAATCAGGTACCCTTATCGCAACTGGCCCGGATAGAGATGGAACTGGGCCCTGCGCAAATAAGCCGTGAGAACGGTAGGCGCAGGATAGTAGTCGGTTTTAATGTAAAGGACAGGGATGTGCAAAGTGTTGTGAAGGATATACAGGATAAGCTGGACAGAGATGTGCACCTGCCCGAAGGGTATTACTATACTTACGGAGGCACTTTCGAAAACCTGCAGGCAGCCAGCAGGCGCCTGATGATAGCGCTACCAGTGGCTTTGCTGCTGATATTTATGCTGCTGTATTTTACC
>DLGO01000121.1 GCA_002482725.1 Bacteroidetes bacterium UBA7692
TTTTATGACAGTACCTTGCGCCAGAGGAGGTTCGGGATGCCTTGCAGAAATTATCGAACAGCTGTTTACACCAGCCAAAGTATTTTTATTATATAATTCTAAAAGGCATATTACATTCATGCTTATGAAAAAATTCTTCTTTTACCTGATGGTGGTGCTATATGTAGCAGCGGGGGTCAATCACTTCCTTAATCCGCAGGTGTACCTGCGCATCATGCCAAGGCCATTCCCCTATCCGCTGGAGGCAGTGTACCTGAGCGGTGTGCTGGAATCGCTTTTTGGTTTAGGGCTCCTGTTTGCCGCGACCCGCAAATGGAGCGCGTGGGGGTTGATACTACTATTGATTGCCGTGTTTCCTGCCAATATAAGTATGGCCATACACCACGAGTCGTTTCCGGTGCCTGTGTACTTCCACTACATCCGCATACCGCTGCAGTTTGTGTTGATTTGGTGGGCATACCTGTATACCAGGCATGATCCATTTACGGTGCAGGGTCCGCAGGTATCTCCGCCATCTGCATCTCGTTAGCATTGGATATGAGGCGAAAGGTCCTGAGCTTGCTATCGCTTTGGGTAAACACTATATCGGCGCTACTTTCTTCGAACCAACTGAACTTTACATTTTCGTCGGTCAGGTCTTTGGCAGCAATTTCGGCGGTAAGTGAACCCTCTTTGAAGTCATAGGCCTTTACCAGGATAGTTACCTTCCAGGGTTCCAAACCGGTAAGACGGGTACCAGTAACAGTAACCTTAACCTTACCACTTGGAGATACTTTTTCCAACTTAGCTGATGTAGGATTATTGCAACCCGTAGCGGCCACTAACAATATTATTAAACAAGAGAGAACCGTTTTTTTCATATAGCAGAGATTTATATAACAACGACAAGATAAGAAGTTTTATTGTGCACAGCCTACGGGGGGCATTTTAGAAATCAGCTATCCTGTGCCAATAAAAACAAGGAACATTACACCTTATCAAATAATTAATAAATCATTATATTTAGGCATTACAATCAAACAGAATTCATGAAACAGATTTT
The DNA here is from genome assembly GCA_002482725.1 of Bacteroidetes bacterium UBA7692. GTDB lineage: Bacteria > Bacteroidota > Bacteroidia > Chitinophagales > LD1 > UBA7692. The sequence continues at coordinate 1,043 of DLGO01000121.1, forward strand.
TTACCTTTTAATTTTTCTGGCTGCCAGCACAGCCAACAGTTATAGCCAATGTACAGAGCAGTCAAAACCCAAGGTATTGCTTATCGGTGATAGTTGGGCATTTTTTATGGATGCGGACAGGACATTCAACAATGTGTTTAAAAAGTTCGGCCACTCCGATGCACGGTATATTACCCATCCACTGATAGCTGAGAACGGGGCTGAGACAGATGATTTTATGAAGCCCGATAAGCAATTTAAGATAGACAGCCTGATAAAAGCCCACCCGTCCATAGAAGCCATACACCTGAGCATAGGAGGAAACGATGTGCTGGGTGACTGGAAAGTAAGCTGGACGCAAGCGCAAAAAGACACGCTTAAAAACCAGATATATGCAAGGCTGGATTCTGTTTTCAGGTTCCTGAAAACCACAAGGCCGGGAATAAAAATAGTATGGAGCGGCTATGTGTACCCGAACTTTGAAGAAGTAATAGAGAGCGCATCACCATTCCAGACCAGCCATCCGTTTTATGGTACATGGCAGGGTATGGAGTTCCCTAAGTTTAATGAGATAAATGGCATGCTGAATGAGTTTTCTGACGAAATTGAAGGCTACATAAATGCAGACCCGCAAATAGAGTTTTACAAAGTGCCGGGACTGATGCAATACAACGTGGGCCAAACAACACCATTGGGTGTGGCCCCAGGTGGCACCTATGCTCCGTTTACCGTGCCATTGCCACAAGGCGACCCTAACTACCCATCGCCAAAAACCACCATGCGCAACTATGGACTTACCAGAGATTGCTTCCACCTGTCGCCACAGGGGTATGTAGACCTGATAAGCTACCAGACCCAAAAATTCTACCAGAAGCTATTGATGGATGATGCCTACATACTATCGGAAAACAATGCGCAAACAGGTTCTGTATCATCGCAAGGCGCAGTAGCAGACACACTGGTACTAGGCGAAAGATTCGGGCAGCAATTTGCTACAGCATTGTCATTCAATACTACAGGCATTGCCGATACCACCTACTCTAAAGTGAGCATATTCCTGAGAAGGAAAGCATTGGATGGCGCTAATCCTGTAAGTACCTCTGTTACCGTAAAAGTAAAGAATGGCAACTTCGGAGCATCGGCAGATGTAGAGGCGGCAGATTTTGCAGCTACAGGCGATGACAGCAGTACTGCATGTGTGTTGGGATCGAATGCAGCAAACGGCGACTGGTTGCGCATAGACCTGCCAACATCGCTTTTCCCTTATGTAAGAAATGACGCTCCTACACAGTTTATTATTTCGACGCCCAATGCGGTGGGTGGCGCTTTGATATTCAATAACTCCCAGGACCCTGAACTGGCGCCTGTATTGAACATCGCCTATGGTGAAACACCTAATGGCATTAATGATGCACCTGTAGCCTCTGACTTCTTCATATTCCCTAACCCTACCAACAGCATACTGAATATACAAGCTAAAGAAGAGGCAATAACAGCAATAGAAGTAATAGACCTGATGGGCAAAACAGTATTGAAACCAGTAGCCCAACCTGTAATGAACACTATAAACATAGCAAACCTGCCTACAGGCGTATATGCAGTAAATGTATATACCAAAAACGGGAAGGCAACACAAAGAGTAGTGAAGCAGTAATTGCTACCCTGATATTTTGAGACAGCGCTGTGGCCAAAAGCCATAGCGCTGTTTTTATCTTAGCTGGTGGGTAGCAATAAAAGACCGGTCTCCTCCGTTGTTAATGCATCTATCCATTTAATCTATACCTATGACCAAAAAGAAGTTGAGCTGTATATTATTTCTTCTGCTTACAATAGCTTTTGCAAAGCCAATTTTCGGATGCAGCTTGTTTAAAATAACGCATGCCGGGAAAACGATGGTGGGTAATAATGAAGATGCCTGGAGGTACAATTCCCGCCTGGTATTTACACCTGCCCAGAACGGTAAATATGGCATGGTAAGCACTATACACAGGGATAACTTACCACAAGGAGGCATGAACGAGTATGGGCTTATGTACGATGGGCTTACCGTGCCTACCCGCACACCCAAGTCACAAGCAGGTAAAAAAGAGTTCCGCTTCCGGCAGATAAACGATGATATAATGAGCCGCTGCAAAACGGTGGATGAGGTGTACCGCTTTTTGAAAGAATATGACCTGAGTGAGGTTAATGGTGGTATGCCCGTATTTGTAGATGCTGCAGGCAACTACCTGGTGATAGAGGCAGATACCATGATACGCGGCAATGATGCCAAATATGTAATATCTAATTTTTGCCCTTCGCAAATGCCGGACCTGAGCAAGGTGGTACAACAACGCTACCACAGGGGCAGCAGGTTTTTAGAAAACAAATCAGATAGCAGCCTGGCTTTTTGTACGGCTATGATGGATACCATGCACGAGTGCCGCGAAAGAAAAGGAGATGGTACATTATACACTTCGATATTCGACCTGAATGATGGCATAGTATATATCTACTTCTACCACGACTTTAGCAAGGTGGCAAAATTTAACCTGAAGGAAGAACTGGCAAAGGGAGCACATACTGTAGATATGGAATCGCTATTTGCACCGAATGCTGAGTACCAGACATTAAAGAGCTACATGACGCCAAACAGCAGGCCGTGGCTGCTGCATGGCCTGGGATGGACAGTATTGTTCCTGTTATTTTCCGCATTATTTTTTGGTATAGATTATGCCAGGAAACAATCACGCAACCAACAATTTGGCACCATAAAATTAATACTAAGTGCTGCCAGCCTTGTAGTGGCCTGGTATATCTATCTGCTGGTAGCAAATGAGGTTATATTCTACTTCAAAGCTCCGTGTAAAATATTCCCGGGGGAGTCGCTGCTAAACGTTATCAGTTATCTGCCATTCATCCTGTTTGCATTGACCATTGTGTTGACCTATACCTGCATAGAAGCGATCCGTTTGCGCTTATGGCATTGGCTTTCCATAATTATGCTGGTGCTGAATACCCTGTGCTATGCAGGGCTTATTGGCTGGTTTGTGTACTGGGGCTTATTTAATATATTTTGAAGTAACTGATTCTTTCCTTTAGCAATAAAAAAGGGCTGCCAATTGGCAACCCTTTTAAAAAAATCTAAATGAAAAAAGACATTATTTTTTAGAAGCTTTGCCCCTGATTTCATCATTACCATTGCGGATGCTGTAGAGGTAGTTACCTGCAGGCAGACTAACTGCAAAACGGTTTACAGTAGATGATTGAAGCTTGCCCGATACTACTTTTTTACCTGCAACATCGAACAGTTCTACGGTAGCATTTTCTAATTCAGCTTTTGACATATCCACTACAAAATCGCTTGAACTGAAATAAGTATTGATGAAGCTTTTGCCCAAAGCATCGATACCAAGCGGATTGCTTACAATCATTACCAGATCCGGTAAAGATAAAGTGTCATCTACTGCATTTACCACCCTACAGGTAAGGAAGAAGCGACCAACATAATCTACAGACGGATTGATAGTAGCGGATGTTTGCACAGTAGTGAAATCGGTATATCCCAACCCGGATACTGATGTATACAACCAGTGGTACGTAGCAGGATGTGTAGAGCTAAGGGTAATTGTGCTACCCGGAACGCTTTTAACCAGGAATGCTGTATCGTTTGGCGAAACCGAAATTTCGAAAGGAATTACTTCCAGGTCAGTTCCGTTATCGGTGCCGATAGCGGCAGGATCGCTGGATACAACACGTATACGGTATCCTGTACCTGCATTGGTACCGTTTGGTATTACTGTATTAATAGTACCAACTGAAGTGCCGGAAAGTGTGCCGATGGTAACCGGGGAAGCAAAGCTGCCTGAAGCATCGGAAAGCTGTGCGGTAAATACATTGCCGGAATTGAATACAATGTTTGATGTAAACGGAACTGCCACCTGCACGTTTGCCTTAGGAGATACCAGGTACGGTGAGTTGGTAACGGTGCCCGTAGTAAGCGTGGTGCCATTTGTAACAATGATCGTTACTTCGTTGCTTTTTACCACATCATTGTACTGATTTTTGCTAAAAGCCGCTACATAATAAGTACCGGGAACAGTAAAGAAAGGTATGTAAGATGGTGTTGTTTCCACAGGGCTGAAAGAAACGAATGTGCCACCTGCTGTAGTGCTGTATTTCCACTCGCGGCTTGCGTTCTGTGACTCGGTAACATTTAAAAAGTTGCCAGATGTATTGATAGCAATGGTTTGTGTTGCTGCTGAAGACACTGAATTATTGAACTGGTCGATGAACAGGTCTATACCATTGTCGCCACCCTGTATAGCCGGGTTAGATGCAATAACGCGTATGCGGTAATTGGCTCCCCCAGGGGTAGTATTGGGTACCGTAGCATTGATAGTACCGCTGGTGGTGGCATTCACTATACCGATATTAACCGGTGAAGTAAAGGCTCCTGTAGCATCGCTAAGCTGCGCTGTAAAGGTATTACCGCTAACAAAACTACCACCTGCTACTGTGTAGGTAACAGTAACGGCTTTATTAGGCGCACTTGGGCTGAAGTCGATAGGAAAACCAGTAACGGCCGTTGTGTTCAGCGTAACGCTGCCCACAGATACTATCACCTCGTTGCTGGTAACTGTAACACCATTTATTACACTCTGGCAAACTACATAGTAGGTGCCTGGTGCTGCAAACAGTGGTGTGTAGGTAGTACCTGTTTGTGCAGGGCTGAATGCAGTGTAAGAGCCACCTGGCGTGGTAGCATATTTCCATGTACGACCGGTAGCTGTGCTGCTTTCGGTTACAGTAAGAATAGAGCCGGCTACGTTTACCAACAGGCTCTGCGGCGATGCAGGGGCTATGGAGTTGGCAACAGCATTTATCTGTACCTCATTGCTCCTGGTAGTAAGTATGCCGTTGGGGTTGGTGAACAGTGCTTCATTTACCACATAGTAGGTGCCCGATATAGCAAACGATGGAGTGTAAGTACCACCTGTTTGCGCAGGACTGAAGGAAGTATAAGGTCCGCCTGCGGAAGTGCTGTACTTCCACTGGCTGCCTGTGCTGCCGGCTGTTGCCGTAGCAGTTAGCTGGCTACCTTGTTTGCCTGCCTCTATGGTTTGTGCAGTAGAAGGAGCAATACTGACTGTAGTAAGTACTATGTTGATGTTATTGGTATTGGCAGCAGAGTTAAGCACGGGAGCACTTGTAGCTACTTTAACGCGATATGCTGAGCCGGATGCAGTACCTGCAGGTATAGTACCTGCTACCGAATCTGAAACTGTTTTAGCGATAGTACCTATAGAAGTACCCTGAGCAAAAGAACCGGATGCATCGGATAGCAAAGCTGAAACCACGTTTCCACCGCCATAATTACCCGTAAGGGTAAATGGTACATTGATAGCTGCACCTGTAGTAGCATTTACATAATAAGTACCCACCTTTGGATTGCTGACAGCAACAGTGGGATTGTAGATGGCTTCAAAATCATCTAAATACATAATACTTCCATCTGCACCCGCTGTCTGATCGCCACTGCTGGTAGTAGATATAAGAATAAATTTGGGTGTCCGGTTGTCTACATAGGTAAATGGAAGCGAAACACGAGTCCATGAACCGATGGTAACACCCGGGCTACCCAAGTATGCAGCGCGTGCTATAATATTAACGGTGCTGTCCGGGTGATTACTGCTAACCGGTGCTTCGGGCGCATAGGCATTACCTACGTGCAAACGCGCTTCTACCCTTGGTTTATCATTGGCATCAGCAGGAGTATATTTAATCCAGAAAACCAAACTATCGGGGCGGCCCGTGAAGCGCATGCGGTAGTTGGTATCTGTTGCATAAGCCTGAGAACTGATATAGCCTTGCGCTTTTGTAGTAGAAGGAGCTTCCACTTTTCCTGTAGTTAAGGATCCATTTACAACATTGCCAAGTGCAGAACCGGTGGTTACTTTAGCGCAGTAGCTTCCTGAATGCGGATTTCCATCACGGGTACAGGTTTTGGGTCCAAATGTGGCATACCCACTACCATTTTTGTTACTATTCCATTGCTTTGGTTCTTCGGTGTTGGAGCCTACGTTATCCCAGTCTTCCATACCACCATTACCTATAGCTGTAATCTGTGCCATGACCGTGCATGACATCGCCAAGGCTATAAGTGAAAGATAAATTTTTCTCATTTTCTCGTTGTTTGTTCAACAGCGAAAATACCCGAAAAAGCTAAGCTTCAAATTCGGGGTGTTTATAAGTGGAATATATTGTTAAATGAGATGAAAATAAGGCCTATATACTACTTATACTTCTCAATAATAGCCTGGCACGCCTCATCGAGCATATTGTATACATGGGCAAAACCATCGGGGCCACCTGTATAAGGGTCGGGTACATTTTGATTTCTACCAGGATAGACCTCATTCATAATCAGATGAACCTTTGCCCTCTCCTGCTCTGTATGGCAAAAGGCCAGCACATCACTGTAGTTGCTGCTATCCATACAGTATATCAGGTCGAAGTCATCAATATCTGTGCTGCGAAACTTGCGGGCGCATTGGCCTGTAATATCCAGACCACGAATACGTGCGATATCAATACTACGAGAATCGGGCTGCTGCCCGGCATGCCAGCCACCGGTACCTGCGCTGTCTACCTGCCAGTCCAATCCCAGTTGTTCCGCCTTGTGTTTCAATATGCCCTCTGCCAGGGGGGAGCGGCAAATGTTGCCCAGGCAAACCATCAATACCTTCATGCCACGGTTTCTTTTTCCGATTCTGTAGCAAGGGCCGCATAGGCCTCATCTATCTCCTGCTCCAGAAAAGCAGCAGCGCGCTGCACAGCACCCTCCTGAAAAGGAGACAAGAGCTCGTCGAAAGGCAATAGCGTGCTGGTAGAAGCACCACCACTCCGCTTGCAAAGCTCTACATAAATCTCTTTGGCGCGGTTGAAATCATTTTTTTGAATGCTACCCAGCTGGGCAGCCACTACCACTGCATAGGCATAGTCTATCATATAAAACGGATGCTCGAATATGTGCTGCCAGGTTTTCCATTTATTGCCGGCAGCATAAAACCTATTCTCTGATTTATCTGCCCTGAAACCATACTTATAGCGCAACTCCTTCCAAGAGCTGTTTAGCCTTGCAAAATCCAAGGTAGGCTGGCTATAGATATTGTATTGAAACTCATCAGCTACACAGGCAGATGAAACCTGCTTTGCCTGGCGTACCAGCATTTCATATTTGAACTTTGCTGTATCCGGGCCAAACAAATCCTGCATCCAAGGCAATGTAAGGAACTCCATGCCGTGACTGAACACCTCTACACAATCGAGCGTAGCACTATTATTAAATATGCTGGTGCCTTGTGTAGCATAAAAGAACTGGAATGTATGGCCAAACTCGTGTGTAAGCACCATAACATCGAAAGCACCACCTGTGAAACTGGTAAGAATAAATGGGCTATCCATATCCGGCAACAGCGTAGCAAAGCCACCGGGAATTTTATTTGGGCGGTCTTCCATATCGAGCATTTCGTTGGTGCGCATGTCCTTGAACAATTGCCATGCCTCCGGTGAAAACTCGCGGTACATATCCTGGGCCTTGTCCATAAGCACTTCGCCCTGATACATCGGCTTTGACTGGCCGCTGAGGTGCAATACTGCATCATCATAATACTTTATAGTATCAATATGCAGGGTTCTTCTTTTATACTCATCTATTTTAGCGAGCAAAGGTGTAAAGTACTTAGCTACATTGCTCCTGAAGTTATTGATGTCCTGCTGTGTAAACCCAATCCTGTTGTGCATGCACAATGCATGCTCTACGAAATTCGGGAAACCTGAAACGCTGGCCTTCTCCTGCCTAAGCTCAAAAAGCCGGGAAAAGATAGACTCCAGCTTATCATTGTTCAGCTCAAAAAAGGCAGACTCTGCATCTGCCGCCTCTTTTCGCAATTGCCTGTCCTCTGAGCGGCTAATTTTGCTAAGGGACATAATATTATACTTCTCCCCTCTAACTTCTATAACTGCGGAACCAGCCAATTGGGTGTATTCCATGGCCACCATACTTTCCTTTGCACTAATAGCATTGGCAGCAGGTTGACTTGTTCTGATAGCGTTTGCCGTAGATCGGAGAAATATCTTTCCGAATTTTTCTTCGAACGCAGCTGTGTGCGGTGATTTGAGCACTGCTTCGCCCACCAACGCCAGGATAGATTGCAGCTCGCTCATCACCTGCTGTGCATGGGCATACTCCTGCTGCCAATAGGTATCGTTGGTATAGCCGGCAGCTTTGATGCCCAAATAGTTTACATTGGTAGAAGCACTATCCAGCAAATCACCGATTCGTAAAAGCGCGTCAATCTGCCCCTGAGCGGTTGGCTCTGTTTCCAGAATTCCGATAAGCTCTTTGCAATCCGATGCAAACTTTTCTGCATCAATCCGTTCGTATTTGTAATCTGAGAATTTCATGGGTACAAAGAAGCTATTTTTCGGCATAAAACCGAAAGCGGCTTAATAAAAAAAGGGCTGTCCGGTAAACGAACAGCCCTTTCAATATTTTTAAAGCAAACGAAGTGTTATTGAACGCTGAAGCGTTTTACCATACGGTTTGATTTATTGTTCCTATCCTGTACTTCGGCGAAGTAAATACCTTTTGAATAGGTATGAAGGTCCAATACATGTGTGTCATTGAATTTCCTTGTTTCGATTACTTTACCGGTAATGTCAGTAATAGTAAGGTTGTATTCAGATAATTGGTTTACAAAAATCTGGGCATAATCTGAAGCCGGATTAGGGAATACGCTGATATCAAAAGATTTATCTACAGGTAGTATTTCTTTGATAGCAGTAGCCTGATTCAGGTTCCAAACCGGGAAGTTGATACTGGTTTTGTACTGGTCGCTGTGCGCTACGCGTTGTACTGCAACTCGTGGCAACATGCTGGTGCCATTAAACACATAAGGCTGTCCATCGCCTGGTTTCCTGCGGAAGAACTCCCCATCGTTCATAGGCAGGTTCGGATTAACCTGATAGCGTGTGTAGTTTGAAGAACTGATAAGGATACGCATTTTATGACCAGGAGCAAAAGTGAAGCCAATAGGCATCATTTTGAATACATACTCGTAAATTTCACCTGCATTGATGTTTGTGTAAGGTATGAACCTGTCGCCCGGATCTTCGAAACCATTGGCATAAGTAGGAGAACCTACCACACCCATAGAATCTACCAATGCGCGAGCCCAATCGCGACTTCTGGCACTCACGATACCTTCCTGCACGAACATTACACGACCATCGGGGTATACATCGCAAAGACGTATGTCCCAGTCTGTATCTGTAGGGCCTGTGGTTATACCACCCGGGTTGGTTTTAGCATATAGTGTGCAAACCGGCAATCCAAGTATTGCAAAAGAATCTGTGAACACTTCGCTTTCATACTTCAACACACCTTCCCTATCCATAGTATAGGCTGCATTTTCGGGAGCAGAAAGATCCATCTGGCTCTGGCTGTTTCTAGTGCCATCCGGAGAGCGCACAATCATATTGCTACCTCCTACTGTAAGAATAGGATCGTCGGGGTCATTAATATATAAGCGGTAACCTTCGTCTGAAGTATGAGCAGTCTCGTTAAACTTGCCATCCTGGTGCAGATACCATTTTTTGTAAGTAATACCCAGTGGAGACGGGAACTCATCCAATCCCAACCAGTAGTTACCTACTTTACCATTATCATATCCAAAAGCAGAGTCAGCAATAGCATCCGGCCCTGTCATATACAAGCGGAAGTTTTTAACGTCGGCCTCGAAGTCCGTTCTTGGAATACCGGTAACCTTGTTGCCTGCAAGTGCAGGAAGTATAGCACCACCCGGCTCGATAGCAGGGGCAGGAATAGTAACAACACCTGTCTGGGTCCTAAGGTCAACCATGATACCTTCCAGTTTTTCGGTACCGGCAAGGAAGTTGATCATTTTGCCGAAAGGCACTACTACATCGTTGGCAGGGATTCGTACCTCGCGGATAGGATCCTGATTGCCGTTGATCAACAAGCTATCTAGTTTCTGCCACCTGTGGCTTTCCCTAAGGATGAACTTAGGCTCACCGATTTGCTGGTCGGTGCGGTAGTTAAGGTTGTAGCGGAACCAGGTTATAAGGTCGGACGTTACAATCTTATCCAAAGGAACATTGTTCAAATCTACTGAACCAAGGTCCACTTTCATGATATCTCCTACGTTTTCAGGATAACGGCTGTCGCGACCTGTTACAGGGTCTATCTGGCGGTCACCGCTGGTACGGCTACCAACTGTCTGGTGCGCCCATGGCCCTATGATTATTTTCTGAAGGCCTATATTGTTTGAGCCTTTTGCTTTCAGCGCAGTTGCACTGAAATTCCTGTTGTTGATCTGACCTTCGGTGAATATGTCCCACCATCCGGTAAAGTGGAAAGTAGCCAAATCCTGGTTGCGGTAGCGATCGTGGGTAAGGCCCGGAAGCGGCTCCTCAACACCATTAGGCAAAACTTTAACCGATTCCCCATCCTCATTTACAAAGGCCACGCTGGCATCCATATCAGGACGGTTAGGGCTGCTAGGGTAGTATCCTGCATCACCCATTTTTCCGGTACGGAAGTCGGGGTAACGCTTTGCAGAGAAGTGGTCGATACAAATATTAGCTGCATCGAATTTGTTCTGACTATACTGACGTACTATAGAGTTAACCTCGAAAGACTTAGGCAAATCATAATCTGCAGAAGAGTGGATATTGTTTTGCCTGTCGAAATCCACAGGGATAAGGTCATCATCTGTACCAGTGAATATCTGTCCCTTCAACCAACCAGTTACGATCCTGTCCCGGAACACACCATTGTTATAACCGGTTGAAATATAGTGCTCAGTAGTAGCTACAATCGGCATCAAACATTTCAACTGAGGCAAGGAATCTTTGGTATCGTGCGCCAATGACAACTGCAACTGGGTATTACCCAATGCAGATGCACCAAACATACCTATGCTACCGTTATTCAAACGAGAGTTAGTATGAGGGTAACCTGCATACAAAGATTTAGCAACAGAATCCCATGCATAAGCAATAAGCGTATCTGCACGTGTAAGACCAATAGAGCCATCCTGATTTCTACCAGCCCTTGAAATATAGTTAGAGTCGATAACTGTAATAACTTTTACACTATGATATCCATCCTCGTGCTTATTACTGTTCTTAGGATCGTTCAATGGTGTATAATCCAATACGTGTGCATTGTTTGGGTGGTAAGCATTTTTGTTCCAGCTATCGGAGTACATAGGGAAATAAACACCCTCTGACTGATAACGGCCGCGCATATCCTGCAACATATAGTTGTAACCAAGGATAGCAAGGATAGCACCTACCTGGTCTGTAGACTCAGCATCACCCTTATCATAAGGTGTACGGGTAAAGATGGTAGGTAACTGGTATGGATTCGGGTTTGGTTGCCCGTTCAATGTATCATAAAAAATGATCTGCTGTCCCCTGTCGATAATAGTCGGTGCTCCTACCATGCGGATGGTGGTACCCAAAAGGGATGTCTGGAAAGACAGCGGCTGGGTAAGAGAGTCGCCCAATCTGGGAAGATAAACATCGGTGTACATTTTAACGCCATCGGGCATTACAAAAGGCACCGTAATCTTACTGGTAAACTCGGCAAAGTTGTCGAGTTTACCGTTGTTGCGCCATGTTTCGTTTTGTTGCGCCTGCAAAGCACAAAAACCGGAACACACCGCTAAAACGAGTGTACTAAATTTTTTCATTCTGTTTGATAAGTTTGTTTGTTTGCTTGGAAGGCTACTTTTTATAAAAAAATAACTTTTCGTTTACATACACGATATTAATAATAAAATGGGTAACAAAATAGTAATCCGCCATTAATCTTAATATATGTGGAAAGGCGGTTGATTACTAAACTTCCCCAAATAGTCAAATAATGTTGTATACCTCAGCTCCTAACCTTTTATGCTGCATATTTGTACTGTGAATCAGCATAGCTGTATTCAAATTACGAAAAAAAGTAAAGGACAGATTTAATGCCGGCAAAACATAATGTAATACCCGAATATGAGCCAGAAAAGGCCGTTTTGGTTGGATTAATAACCCAAAACCAGGACGAGGCAACCACCAAGGAATACCTGGATGAATTGGAGTTTCTGGCAGAAACTGCGGGTGCTAAAGTATACAAGCGATTTACCCAGCGCCTGGCCAACCCCGATGTGGCTACGTATGTAGGCAAGGGTAAGATGGAGGAAATAGTTGAGTACGTTAAAGCCAAGGGCATAGAGCTTGTATTGCTGGACGATGAGGTGAGCCCCTCTCAACAACGCAACATGGAAAAGGAACTGCAGTGCAAAGTGCTGGACCGCAGCATGCTGATACTGGACATATTTGCCCAGCGCGCACGCACCCTGCAGGCCAAAACACAGGTGGAGCTGGCACAGCTGCAATATATGCTGCCAAGACTAAAAGGCTTATGGAGTCACCTGGACAGGGTGAAAGGCGGTATCGGCATGAAGGGTGCCGGTGAGAAAGAGATTGAGACTGACAGGCGTATAGCCAAGCAAAAGATAGCCCTCCTAAAGGATAAACTGAAAGAGATAGACAAGCAGAATGCCACCCGCCGCAAGAACCGCAGCGAGATGATACGCGTAGCGCTGGTAGGCTATACCAACGTGGGCAAAAGCACACTGATGAACCTGCTTGCCAAAGAGACGGTATTTGCAGAAAACAAGCTGTTTGCCACGCTGGACACAACTGTGCGCAAAGTAGTATTCAATGCGGTGCCATTCCTGCTGAGCGATACAGTAGGCTTTATACGCAAGCTGCCAACCCATCTGGTAGAGAGCTTTAAGAGTACCCTGGATGAAACCCTGGAGGCTGATATATTGCTTCATGTGGTAGACATATCGCATTCGGCATTCGAGGACCAGATACGGGTGGTAAACGAGATTCTGGAAGACCTTGGTTCATTGGACAAGCCGATGATCATGGTATTCAACAAAATGGACCTGTACGAGGAGAAATACTTTGATGAGTTTCTACCCGATGAAATAAAGCGCAGCCTGTTATCAGAGCTGAAAGAAAGCTGGATGAACAAGACCCGCAACAATGCCATATTCGTATCGGCTACGCAAATGCGCAACACCAGCCAGCTGCGCGAGTTGCTGTTTACCAAAGTGAAAGACCTGTACCTGGAAAGATACCCGTACAAGGCTGGTTTCTACCACGACTACTCAGTAGACCTGAAAGAATGGAACGAGCAAAACGGAGAAGAAGAAGCATAAACAACAAAGGGATTCAAAATTGAATCCCTTTGTTGTTTGTATGAAGCCCTATTAATTGGCCTTAACCGATTCAATAAACGCTTCCCGTATTTTATAAGAGAATGGATTGCTGTTTCGCTCTGCCATTCGCTCGGGGTGCCACTGGGTACATAGCAGGAATGGCTTGCCAATCCTGTCTTTCCACTCCAGGCCTTCTATAATACCATCATTGGAGATACTATTGGCCTGCAACGATGGCGCCACCTGGTCTACCGACTGATGGTGGGCACTGTTTATCTCTCCAGAAGTTGAGGCTGTAAGCTCAGCAAGGTAGGTATTGTCTATCGCCCTTACATGATGCTGCTCGTCTACCGATTCCAAAGCCGAATGGTTGGACAATGTAGGCTGCTGAATATTCAGGTCGTAGTAGAGGGTGCCCCCCATCAGGGCATTTATCAGCTGCTGACCACGGCATATACCCAGTATTGGCAGCTTCATATCCTGCGCCTTTTCGAATACCGCTTTCTCGAACTCATCACGCTCATAGTTTACGGTACCCATCTCGGGCTTATCCAGGTATTCCTGCTTACCGTAGAAGGCCGGATTTACATCCTCTCCCCCACTGAATACTATGCCCTGGCACACTTCCACATCTTTTAGATTGTTGGCGCGGTAGTCCAGTATCAGGACTTTTACGCCCTCCACTTCCTCCAGCCACTTCACGTAGTTCTGCAGCTTGTGTTCCAGTTTGTAGTATGTAAGCCCTATGGTAATCATAGCCATCAATTATAGTGCTTCCAAGTAAAGCTGTTTGAAATCTTCCCTTGATACCGGCTTAGGGTTGTTCGGGTGTGCAAAGTCTGCAAATGCAAGGTCTGCCAATGTTTCTATATGCTCCGCTTTTACACCTATATCGCTCAACCTATGCGGTATGTTTATTTTGGTATTGAAGTCAAACAGGTACTGCACCACGCCTTCTCCTGTTTCGTTTTTCAGGTCCAGGTTGCGGGCTATGCGGTAAAATTTATCTTCAAAGCCTGCTATGTTGAATTTCATACCATAAGGGATATTCACTGCATTGGCCAGGCCGTGGTGGGTATCCAATAAGCTGCTAAGCGGGTGCGCCAGTGAGTGTACTACACCAAGTCCTTTCTGGAAGGCTATAGCACCCATCATAGAGCCCAGTAACATTTTGCTGCGCGACTCCAGGTCCGGCTTGTTGGTAGCTGTTTCCAGCGACTCGGCTATCAGCTTCATACCTTCCAGCGCTATACCATCGCATATCGGGTGGTAGTTTTTAGCCAGAAAAGCCTCCATGTTGTGTGTCATAGCATCCATACCTGTAGCAGCAGTGATGAACGGTGGCAGCTCCATGGTTAGCATCGGGTCTGCGAATACGATTCTCGCCAATAGCTTAGGCGAAAAAAGTATTTTCTTCTGGTGCGTTTCATCATCGGCTATGATAGCACTGCGGCCCACCTCGCTGCCTGTACCACTGGTGGTAGGTATGGTTACGAAGTGCGGCACACCATTGGTTACATATACATCGCCGCCTATCAGGTCGTCATATTTGAAAAGGTCCTCGCGGTGCTCTATACGCAGCAATATGGCACGTGCCACATCCAGAGCTGCGCCGCCGCCTATACCTACTATACTATCCCGGTGGGTGCTGTGGAAAGCCTCATCACCTTTATATACATCGCTCTTTACCGGGTTTTTGTGGATGTCAGAAAACACCTCTACCGATAAGCCGTTAGTTTTCAAGTCCTCTACTATTGCCTTAAAGAATGGCAGCTGCGCCACATTCGGGTCAGTCACTATCAGTGGTTTTGACAAATTGTGCGATTTCAGATAGGCCGGCAGCTCCTTTACGGCACCTGCACCAAAGCGTATAACAGTAGGAAAATTGAACTGGCGAACGGTATTGAACATTGATTGTAATTTTTGCGCTAATAAAAATCATTTTTAGATAAACAGAGGTTAAGATATTCAAACTATGTGCAACAAATTTATTTGCCATACTGCCGCAAGAGTTTCACATTTGCACCAATGGCAAAAGAAGCAGGCAGCAGTTTTGAGACCCTAAGCGCTAATATCAAGGCACGCAAGTTTGCGCCTGTATATTGCTTTTGCGGCGAGGAGGAGTTCTTTATAGACGAGCTCACCGCACTGGTAGATACCTATGGCCTGTCCGAAATGGAGAAGGCCTTTAACCAAACGCTGGTGTATGGCAAAGACCTGAGCGCCAAGCAGCTGGTAGAGATATGCTCCCGACTGCCTATGATGGCCGAGCGCCAGGTGGTAATAGTGAAAGAAGCCCAGAGCCTCGAAATCCGCAAAAAGGAAGACGAAGATGCCCTGGCAGCTTACTTCAAAAAGCCCGTACCCAGCACGGTACTGGTTTTTGCCTACAAGCACGGTACGCCCGACAAGCGCAAGGCTTTTTTCAAAGAACTGGCCAAGGGCGAAGGCTACTTCGAGTCCAAGCCACTGCACGAGAGCCAGGTGGGCACCTTTGTGCGCAATTACCTTAGCCAGCAGAAGTTTAAAATAGACCCGCAGGCAGCCGAGCTATTGGTAGAGAGCACCGGCACCGACCTGAGCAAAATAACCAACGAGTTGAGCAAGCTGGTGTTAAACAAGCAGCCCGGTGGCACCATTACCGTAGACGATATAGAGCGTGGCGTAGGCATATCTAAGGAGTACAACTCATTTGAGCTGAACAATGCCATCGGCATACGCGATATCAGCAAGGTGTACAAGATCGTCAACTACTTTATACTGAACCCGAAAAACGGCCCGCTGCCCATGATCATGGGTATGCTCTACGGCTACTTTGCCAAGGTATATATGACGCAGCTGAACAGATCGTTGCAGGACCGCGAAATCGGTATGATCATCAAAGTGGCTCCTTTCTTTGTAAAGGATTACCGCGCTGCACTCAATCATTATACAGTGCCACGTCTAAGAACAGTTTTTACCCTGCTGGAGGAGTATGACCTGCGAAGCAAAGGTGTCAACAATACCGGTGGCGTCAGCGATGGTGAGCTGATGAAAGAAATGGTGTATAGGATCATGCACTGCTAAAAGGGTTAGAACCCCAGCAGATCCTTCATTTCATATACTCCCGATTTACCTACCATAAACCGTGCAGCAGCTACTGCGCCTTCGGCAAATCCTTTACGCGATTTTGCCTCGTGCTTTATTTCTATAAAGTCCACATCGCTCTCAAAGCGCGTAATGTGTGTACCCGGTACGTGCGGCTCGCGTATGGCGTCTATCTCCAATGAATCCTTCACAGGTACTATACCTTTCAGGTGCCATGCTTTCAGACTGTCCATTTCTTCCAGTATTACTTCAGCCGTTTTTATGGCAGTGCCACTTGGCGCATCCAGCTTTTCGGTGTGGTGTATCTCTTCCATGCTCACCTTGTATTGCGGCTGCACATTTATCAGTTGTGCCAGCCTGCGGTTGGTTTCGAAGAATATGTTTACACCAATAGAAAAATTGGGCGCGTAGAACAAGCCTCCGTTTTCCAGTGCGCAGCGGGCGCTCACTGCCTGCAGGTTTTGCAGCCATGCAGTAGTACCCACTACCACAGGCACCCCTGCAGCAAAGCACTTGTATATATTGTCTATAGCTGCATCCGGGCGTGTAAACTCTATTGCCACATCTGCCTTGCGCAGGTTGTCTATCGTCAGGCCCTCTGCACTCTCCTTGGTTACTTTCAACACTATTTCGGCACCCTGGCTCAGCAATATTTTTTCTATCTCCTTGCCCATTTTGCCATACCCTATCAATGCTACTTTCATGCTACTATTTTTTCAGGTTTTCCAATACCCATTTTTTCTTCTTGAACATATTCACCTTCAGGCGCAGGAACAGGCTTGGGAATACCCGTTTGAACAGCGATATCCAGTATGCCGAGTACGGGTGATATATATAAAACTTACCCTTGCCCGATTGCTCCAGTATTTTTTCTGCTACGGTTTCCGGTGTTATCTTTTGCTTCTCTGCCATAAACTTGCCTACCGATGTAGCATGCTCCGGCCCACGGTTGTGCTGCATGATAGCACTCTTAAAGAAAGTCGGCAACACTATGCTCACTCCTACGTTAAAAGGCGCCAGCTCTACATACAGCGACTCTGCCAGCGACTGCACCGCAGCCTTGCTTACATTGTACATGCTCATGTTAGGCATATTGGCTATGCCCGCCATGCTACCCACATTTATTATATGGCCCGACTGCTGCTCTTTCATCACCGGTACAAACAGGTGCGAACCATACACCATGGCCATCTGGTTGATGCCCACTATCCAATCCCAGTTGTCCAGCGAGTACTCCTCGAACAGGCCACCATCGCCCACACCCGCATTATTTATCAGCACATCTATGCCACCATTTGCCGCCAGGTAATCCTTGGCCGCAGCGGCATACGCCACCTTGTCGGACACACTGAATGTATATTGAAAAGCCTTGCCACCCAACGCCTCTATCTCTTTGGCAGTTTGTGCCAATGGAGCCGCATTTATATCCGTGATACCCACGCTCCATTTATCAGCAGCCAGCTTCAGGGCCATGGCCTTTCCCAGGCCCGAACCGGCCCCTGTTATAAATGCGCGCTTTTTAGGAAAGCGTTCGGTAAATTGATACATGCTCGTTTTGTTTGTTTTGAAGTACGCGAATGTACCGGATTTAATGTGCTTCGGCAAAAACGGGTACAAACAACATGTCGGGCGCGCCCTCCGCTCCGCTGCGGTCAGGCTATCCACTACTAGTCCTCGCTCCG
>DLGO01000037.1:0-164 GCA_002482725.1 Bacteroidetes bacterium UBA7692
TTACCCCGCCAACTATCTAATCAGACGCACACCCATCTTTTACCGCCGGAGCTTTAATATCTCACCGATGCCGGTGCTATATATTATGGGGTATTGCACTTCATTTCTAAAGCATATCCCCCAGTAAAAGGCAGGTTGTGTACGTGTTACTCACCCGTACGCCA
>DLGO01000037.1:213-8841 GCA_002482725.1 Bacteroidetes bacterium UBA7692
TCCTGAGCCAGGATCAAACTCTCCGTAGTAAAAGAGATGATTCCTAGTTTTTTGAAGTTATCTTCCACATTACTGCTTCCGACAACTTTTAAGGAAATTAATATGTTAGGCATTTGTTTGCCCTTATTCGTGATTTTGTTTCTTACCCATATTTCAAAGAACTTTGTTTACCTGGCTGACCTCGCAATCAGTACCCGATAAATTTTGCCAGTAACTGTCATCGCTGACCGCAGCTCGTTTGCCGCTTTACCGCTTTTTTATCTCTCACCGCTTTTTCAAACGGGCTGCAAATGTAGTAGAAGTTTCTCAACTTCCAAACTTTTGCGAAAATTATTTTTTGATTATCCCTTTCACCGCCCAAGCTTCACAGCTCGTATTATATCCCGCTCTATTACAGGACTTTTGCGATTACTTCTTTTAAGTGGAGGTGGACCCTTTTGGATCATCTTTTATTTTACCCCGCGTTATTCTTAACTGCAGTCATTGCGACTGTCTGTTTCCTAATCTCTGAAACTCTTACCGTAATCTCTACGCTTCGTTTCCCTTTTCCGTTCCCCTACGACCTTTTTAAAGAACGTTTCCTTTTTCGTAAGGGGCTGCAAATATAAGCACTCCTTTCATATTCGCAAGGGGTGTTACGAAAATAGTTGGGTAGATGTTGCCCTATTGCTTCATAAAATAGTTTAATAAGCGTTGGTATTGCTTGATCAGGAGTGCATAATATTTCTGAAAAAAAATTTCGTACGTTGCAATAAAAATGAAGAGGGGGTATCTGCCGATTGGCAAATACCCCCTCTTGTACTATATATAGACTACTCTACTATGGCTGGCTGGCAGTAAATGCGTTCAACTCATCGATGTTTGAGCTGAATTGAAATACTTCATTTACCTTAAAGTAGTTTTTGGTATCGGTGCAGTGGCTATAGGCGAACTTGGCAAAGTCCAGCTTATTGTCCTCGAAGCTGAATTCGTTGCATACCTGTATTATCTGCGCAGCAGTAAGGCATTGCCTGCCAGCGATGTTTTTGGCAGAAGATAGCCTGGTGTCTTCGAAGCTTTGTTTTTTCAGGCTTTCCAGTGCGCTTTGGAAATCGGATGGCGCCATGCAGCTGTTGCCACGGCAGCCTACAGCAACCGGTGGGCCGGGATTGCGTGGCACAGGTGGTGCATCTGTATGTGTAGTGGTGGTAGTGTGGGTGGTGGTATGTGTTTGGGTCATGGTAGGGTCTGTAATAGTAACGCCCATATTGATACCGCCCACATTTACATTAACCCCTGCAGGCGTGCCTACAGTAGTAGTGGTAGTTTGGGTAACGGTGGTGCCTGTAGCCACCGGTGGCGGTGTTGGCTGGCCGTAGTGCACTACTGTGACATTGGAGGCCGGAATGAAACCCTGCTGCACGGGTACCATAGAGAAGAAGTTTAGCTTAGGCTTGCCTGTTTTATCCTTGCGAATCTTATAGGTAACATCCATAAAATGCCCATATGCATCAGTGATAGGCAAATAGTTTTTGCTTATCTCTAATAGTGTATTGTCTGTGAAAAGGACCTTAGCATTATAATATGGCTGGTTGAGGTCCTCGACACGCAAGTTGGTTTGGGCCACATTGTTCTGGCGCTCGCCATTGAGCACGAGGTAAAACTTGTCGCCATCCTCTGAAAAGATAGTAAGGTGACCAACCGGAACAGGCTGGGCCATAAGGTTAAATGATAGCAGGGTAGCTGTAAGTGCGTAGAATAATTTTTGCATTGCTTTTATACTTTTGAAATATTGATTTCAAAAGTAAAAGAATGTTTAAATCAGTTTACACTAATTAACCATCTGAACAAAAAAAGGTGTCGTGCAGCCTACAGACCCAATTCCTCTTTCAGGAATTTGCCTGTGTGGCTCTCTTTTACCAGCGCTACCTTTTCGGGAGTACCTGCCGCTATAACATTGCCACCGCGGTATCCGCCTTCGGGACCAATGTCCAGCACATAGTCTGCTACCTTTATCACATCCAGGTTGTGCTCTATCACCAATACGGTGTTGCCTTTGGCCACCAGCTTGTTGAGCACCTCCAACAATACACGTATATCCTCGAAGTGCAGACCTGTAGTAGGCTCATCTAATATATAGAAGGTTTTGCCTGTATCGCGCTTGCTCAGCTCGGCGCTCAGCTTTACACGCTGTGCCTCGCCACCGCTAAGTGTAGTGGAGCTCTGCCCCAGGCGCAAGTAACCAAGCCCCACGTCTGACAATGTTTTCAGCTTAGGATAAATGCTTGGTACGGCTTCGAAGAACGGTATGGAATCTTCCACCGTCATGTTCAGCACATCACTAATGCTCTTGCCTTTGTAGCGCACTTCAAGCGTTTCGCGGTTGTAGCGTTTGCCATTACATTTTTCGCAGGTAACCTCTACGTTTGGCAGGAAGTTCATTTCTATCACCTTGACACCGCCGCCCTGGCACTCCTCGCACCTGCCGCCCTTTACGTTGAAGGAGAAACGACCAACGGCATAGCCCCTGATCTTTGCCTCCGGCAATTGTGCATACAGCTTGCGGATTTCATCAAATACCTTGATATAAGTAACCGGGTTGCTACGCGGTGTGCGGCCTATAGGTGTCTGGTCTATCTCTATCACCTTATCTATAAACTCGAGGCCTTTTATCTCTTTATACTCCAATGCCTTCAGGCTGCTGCGGTAGAAGTGCTTTGAAAGGATAGGGTAGAGGGTTTCATTTATCAATGTACTCTTACCGCTACCGCTGACACCCGTAACACCGATGAAAGTACCCAACGGGAATTTCACGCTTACATTTTTCAGGTTATTGCCATTGGCGCCTTTCAGCTCCAGGAAGTCGCCATTGCCTTTGCGGCGCTGGGTTGGCACTTCTATCCTTATTTTATTACCAAGATACTGTGCAGTAGTGGTGTTCAACTTCTTGAACTCCTCGGGTGTGCCCTGTGCCACAATGCGGCCACCATGCTCACCTGCACCGGGACCGATATCCAGTATATAATCGCTCTCGAGCATGATATCCTTATCGTGCTCTACCACCAATACGCTATTGTTGTTATTGCTCAGCTTGCGCAGGGCAGTAATCAGCTGGCGGTTATCGCGCTGGTGGAGGCCTATGCTCGGCTCATCTAATATATAGGTGATACCGCTCAACTCCGCTCCTATCTGCGTAGCCAAACGGATACGCTGGCTTTCGCCACCGCTGAGGCTCTTGGCAGGCCTGTCGAGTGCCAGGTAGTCCAGACCTACGTCCAAAATGAAGCCAATACGGGAGCGTATTTCTTTCAATAGTTCCTTTGCTATGGTGCGCTGGCGCTCGCTGATGCGGTCTTCCACGCCATCGAACCATTTGCCCAGCTCTACTATATCCATGGCCGATAGCTGGCCGATGTGCTTTTCGTCTATTTTGAACCAAAGTGATTCTTTCTTTAACCTGTACCCCTCGCATGTAGGGCATGGCACCTTGTCCATGAACTCCTCTGCCCAGTTGCGGATAGCCTCGCTGGTGGTAAACTTGAAGCAACGCTTCAACATACCTACCAGGCCACCTTTGGCCAGTGTGTACCAACGGTCGTCATAGTCACCAATTTCTGCCGCATCATCATCACCTTCTTCTACTATATCATTGGGGTCGCCATAGAGAATCATATCTATGATGCTCTTATCCAGCTTTTCCAAAGGTGTGCTGAGGCTGAACTTCATTTTTTTGGCCAGCGCATTCAACTCTTTATATATAAAGTTGTCGCGCACTTCGCCTATGGGCAAAATACCGCCCTGGTTGATGCTCTTCTTTTTGTCGGGGATAATAACCTCTTCGCTCACCTCGTACACCACGCCAAGGCCACTGCAAGTATTGCAGGCACCATAGGGTGAGTTGAAGGAGAAAGTATTAGGCGATGGCTCCTCGTAAGAGATACCACTCTCGATACACATCAGGTGGCGGCTGAATGCTGCTGCCGTATCTGTTGCTGCATCCAGCACCATCATCAGGCCTTTGCCCTGCTTCATAGCGAGTGCCACCGACTGGCGGATACGGTCGAGGGAATCCTGCTCCATCTCCAGCCTGTCTACTACCAGCTCTATATCATGTATCTTAAACCTATCGAGCTGCATTTTTGGCTTTACTTCCAAAATTTCGCCATCGACACGTACTTTCAGGTAGCCCTGCTTGCGGATACCCTCGAAAAGCTCGCGGTAATGCCCCTTGCGGCCACGCACCACGGGCGCCAGAAGGGTGATATTTTTGCCTGCGTAGTTGGTCAGCAGGTTATCTATTATCTGCTCGTCGGTGAATTTCACCATCTTTTTGCCCGTAACGTAAGAGTATGCCTCGCCAGTACGCGCATACAACAACCTGAGGAAGTCATATATCTCGGTAATGGTACCCACGGTACTACGCGGGTTGCGGTTGGTAGATTTCTGCTCGATGGAGATAACCGGCGAAAGGCCCGTGATCTTGTCCACATCAGGGCGCTCCATGCTGCCGATGAACTGGCGCGCATAGGCAGAGAAGCTCTCCAGGTACCTGCGCTGCCCTTCGGCATATATAGTATCGAAAGCAAGTGAGGACTTGCCGCTGCCGCTGATGCCGGTGATAACCACCAGCTGGTTGCGGGGAATGGAAACGTCAATATTTTTAAGATTGTGCGAGCGGGCGCCGAATACCTCTATGGTTTCGGGCTCGAGCGATGCACCATTGAAGTCGCCCTGTGCAGGGGTAGCTTGCAATACTTCGGCAACTGATGCTGAAGCAGGTGAATCTGTAGTGTTTGACTTAACTTTATTTTTTGCAGGACTTTTGGTTGCCATAAGAATTTGCGAAGATAAACTAAACAGTTCGCCTTTGCGAAGGTTCATTACAAACTGAGGCCGGGTGTGGCAGATATTAGGAAATATTTGGTTTTGGGTGCAGACGAGCAATGTAGTTTGGCCTATTGTCGACAAGGGCAACCGCAAGGGTTGCCCCTACTAATACACCATAATGTGGTTCGGTCCATTTGTCTACAAGGGCGTATTCAATACGCCCCTACCAATACACAATACGGGTTTGCACAACAAAGCTGACAATTTACCTACGAATGACTTACTTTTAGAAAAAGCGTGGGCAATAACCCACACCTACAAGACTTGTCATTAGTAGTCACATTATGATAAAAGCCATTTCACTAAATATCAAACAGATTAAATAGCAATTATATTTTACAATAATTGTAAAATATAATTGCTATTTGTATATTTACTTTATATTCGCTTTTCATTAAAAAACTAAAACCCTTTAGTAACTATGAAAGGTATACACCGGGACCAGGTAGAGTATTTGAAAAAGAGGATCTGCCGGGGTGACAGCAGCAAAACACTATTACAAAAATTTAAAAAGAAGTGGGAACTGGGAGCGGTTACCTTCCACCGTCGTGTGGCGATAGCCCGTGCGGAGCTACGCAGCAATGGTGCGCCTGCTGCGTGGGTGCTGGTGAATTTTAGCCATAATGATACCAAGGAGGATAATCAAAATGAGGCACCGAAATTTTGTCCGCATGGTGTGCCGTTGGATAATCAAAACGATGTTGTAAGGCATCATCAGAAAATTGGCGAAATAGTTCATCAGTTTTCATCGGGAAGACCGATAGAAAAAGTGGTGGTGGAAAATGATCAAAAAGTGATGCAAAGCACTATCAAAAAAGAGGTGGTGCGGGATAATCAAAAATCTGTTGAAGCCGATTATCAAAAAAGAATTGAAAAGGTTAATCAAAAAAAGGCAGAAGCAGAGGTGAAAGCTGCCGCTGAAGAATTGCTGTGTACAGAGATAATGACCATGGATGAGTGCCTGCTGATGCTGACGCGGTTCGCACACGGGCAGTATAAGCGGGAACGGCATATAGTATGCCGTGGCGAGGTAGTAGAGGTGATGGAGACACCGACCTTTGCTGCAAGGAGGGCGGCCGTGGTGGCGATAATGAAGTATCACCAGGCGGTGGCTGGTACGAATGAAAAAAGCTATAAAGGAGAACTTGGCTATGACCCTAAGAAATATGTGGCACTGACATTGGATGAAGCAAGGAATATGACCCCTGAGAGGCGTTGGGAGATACTAAAGAATGCCCAGGAAATGTAGCGCTGCAATAGAATGAAATTGCGCAAGGGATTTTAATTATGGAAAACATCACAGGTATGATTTGGCCATACGGGTGTAGAGACGCGATTAATCGCGTCTCTACAGAATACAGGCCGATAAAATTTCATGGAATGAATACATCTGAAAATACATTTAAAAATGGAGGCAAGTAATGGGGTATGGTTTATAGAATGGGGGTTGGGGTTTGTGTTGAATTGAGGCTAGTGGTGAAGGAATGGTTATGCAAATGCCTTTGTTCTACGGCCAACAGGTAGCCTGACAATAGCAAAAAAAATCTTCCGAACACCTGTGGGCCAAAGAAGAAGAACTATGCACTACATTTTGTGCCTATAGCAGTCGCCATATTCAGGAAAATAATATGTAGTAAAAAGGAAAATATGGTGGCAGGGAGGGACAATTTGCGGATAGTTATGGTACAGGCCATTCACCCAAAACAGGGGTGCAACTTATTACAATCAATGACATACAGCAGCAAAAAACCATGAAAGAAAAAGACAAAAAGAGCGATTTTATGTACGGAAAATGTACAGAGCAAGAAGGGTGTGTTTACTTTCTTTTAGCCATCAGGTAATAATTTGTTTAAAACAACTACTTTCCGATTGTCAACGTCATCATTATATCTACCATCCATCAAAATTGACACCATCAATGATGAACACCTTTAGCCTGAAAGGGCTTATTGCGTTTTTGCTCGTGCTATGCGCTATGGGCAGCAGCGCACAGGAAGCCGGCATGAGCAACCCAAAAGTGCATGTGTACAGGCTGGAACTGGACCAGGCAGCTACCGCTACACAACAACCTCTGCTGGCAAAAAATATGAAAGCATACGAGGGCGTGCAGCAAATAGAAGTAGCCGACAAGATAGTAACCGTAAAGGGTGACAAGAGGATAGACATGGACAGGATAAAAGAGATAGTAATGGCGGCAGGGCTGGAGATAAGGCATTATACTTTTCACCTGGAATAAGCAGCATAGCGATTGAAAAAATATACCTCTTTCAAAATTCTTATGGTATGTGCGGCGCTAGCCCTGGTAAGGGTGACGGCATACGCGCAGATAACTGCTGCCGATGAGCCGGGAGCCGCTACCGTGGTACTGGTAAAAAATACCTGCACCTACACTACCTATACCAATGTAAACGCTACCCGCACTACGAGTGTGCCACAGCCAGCCGGGGGCGGATGCGCGGGATGGGGAGCAGGGGCAACACAGGGCAGGGATGTGTGGTTCAGGATACAAGTACCGGGGAACGGGATAGTAACCGTAACGCTGGACCAGGGTACGCTGACAGATTGCGTAATGGCCATATACACCGGCCCCAATGCAAGCAGCCTGACACTACTGGGATGTGATGATGACAGCGGGCCGGGCAGTATGCCACAGATGTCGGTAAGCGGGCAAACACCGGGCAGCTATATATGGGTAAGGGTATGGGACCTGAACAGCAATGACCAAGGCACATTTGAGCTATGTGCGCAGACCAATATACCCACAGCGCAGGATTGCCTGGGGGCGCTGCCGATATGCCAGGCCATATACTCTACCACACAATCGTACACCAACAGCGGCAACATACTGAACGAGATAAATGCCACCACCTCGTGCCTGAAAGACGGAGAAAAAAATGATGTGTGGTACACCTTCAGTGTGCAGCAATCAGGTGACCTGGCATTTGACATTACCCCTTTTAACCTGGCTAACGACTACGACTGGGCGGTGTACAACCTGACGACCAATAACTGCCAGGATATATTCAGCCAGACGGGCATGCAGGTAAGCTGCAATTTCTCCTCTACACCAGGGGTAACCGGAACAAACAATAGCTCATTCAGCAATTCGCAACCGGCCCTCGGAACCAAATTCAACGCGGTGATACCGGTGGTAAAAGATGAGGTATATGTAATAAACATAAGCAACTACAGCAGCTCGCAGGCAGGCTATACCATTGACTTTACCAACTCTACCGCCAATATATACGACACAGTAAAACCCCGGCTGAAAGTAATAGATGTGCTACCGGAAAGCTGTGGCAGCGAGATAGAATTTACCATGACAGAAAATGTGACCTGCGCTACGACCAGCGGAGCAGACTTTAAGATAACAGGGCCTACCGGGATAGTGCATACGGGTACAGCAATAAGCTCGCTGAACTGTGATGTAGGTGCAGGATATGACCGGACATTTACATTGGTGTTTGCCCCGCCACTGACAGAGTCGGGAACTTTTACACTTTCCCTTACTTCTACCGCAGGCAATGTAACAGACCTCTGCGGCAACGTTTCTAACCCCAATTCTACCAGCCTGACATTTCAACTGGACACACCCACTATAAGCATAAGCGCGCAGCCGGTAAATTGCTTTGGCGGAAATAATGGTACAGCAACAGTAAGCGTAGTAAACCCAAACAGCACACCTGCCTATATATGGAGCAACGGCGCCACTACCGCAGGCATAACGGGGCTGACCGCAGGCACCTATACCGTAACAGTAAC
>DLGO01000037.1:8885-9145 GCA_002482725.1 Bacteroidetes bacterium UBA7692
TGGTAACGCAACCGGCAGCAGCCATAACCGCTACTGTGAGCAGTACCGATGAAGTATGCGGCAAGAGCAATGGTACAGCGACAGTAGCCGTAGCAAATGCAACGGGTGCCGTTAGCTATATATGGAGCAACGGGCAAACAAATGCCACAGCAAACGGACTGGTGGCCAATACCTACCTGGTAACTGTAACGGATAGCAGAGGTTGTACTGCCACAGGTACCACCGTGGTTGGGGTGAACAACAGCTTTTTTACCACTACC
>DLGO01000053.1 GCA_002482725.1 Bacteroidetes bacterium UBA7692
TCCTGGTCCATGCTGATGTGGAAGCCGAATCCTGCTTTGTCGGTCAACTGCAGCGATTGGTAAAAGGCAAGCAGTTCGCTTACCTCGCCCTGCCCGAGTGCAGGCAGCACCACATATCCATCCCTGTCAAAGCTTTGCTGGTGGTTGGGGTTCTTGAATATGCGCTCTCCTTTTACAGAGGCTATATACTGGTTTATCTTTGTTTCGATACTTATTTTGGATGCTGCGGGAACAGTATAATCAAACGTTTCAACCATTTTACCAATCAGCGGGCGTTTACCCAGGTTGAAGTATTTTTGAAAGAAATCATCAGGCACTGCAAATTTTTCAACCTTGCCCTCCTCTTCCTGGTGATAGAAGCTGAGACTGGCCTCTGCATTTGTAATGGCATAGGCAATTACCAGTCTTTCCTTATCTGTAGTGTTTGGTGCAGAAGCGTGTATCACAGCATGGTTCAATACAAAAGCCTGTCCGGCTTTCATAGGTACAGTTACCATACTATTCCACATAAAATCTATATGCTCCCTATAGGCTACAGGTATATTATTGCTTCGATGGTAATTGAAAAATTTGTGGCTACCCGGTAATACCCGTAAGGCACCGTTTTCTGCTATTGTATCAGTAGTCGGTACCCAAATGGTAGCAGAGCAATATTTAGTTTCGTCTACAACAGACCAATCCTGGTGCACCCCAACCTTGCCATTGGCGCCGGGCGCTTTGCAAAGAAATGTGCTGCCCAGCTTTTTATAATCCTGAAAAACACTGTCAAGCACAGGATGAAAATAGGAATCAGTTGTTTTAAAAATAGTCTCTTTTACCGTATCATTTTCATTGGTGGCCTCGGAGTGAAACCCGGCAGGGAGATTCTTATGAATGCTGTAAAATTCCTCAGATATCTTTTGTGCTGCGTCAGAGTCGATGAAATCAAAAACTACATATCCATCGCGTTCAAATTTATCCTGAAGAACTTTATCTTTAAATAGATGCGTAATCATTGTTTAGCATTAAGCAGTTGTCAATTAAGTTAGAAAGTTAGTAGAAATCGCCCGACCATAATTTTTTTTAACGATATCCCGGGAGTATTTTATTCTACTACAGTCACCTTTACCATATTGGTTTTACCCTTAGATGCCAGTGGCATGCTTCCGGTATTGATGATGATGTCACCAATCTTTATCAGTTCCTTTTCGCGCAGTATCCTCGTTACATCTTTTATGGTGGAGTCCGTACCTATAAAGTTGCTATAGTAAAATGCCCGCACCCCCCAACAAATGCTCAGGGCATTCAGCAGATCCCTGTTCTCGGTAAATATGAATATGTGTGCCTTTGGTCTATAGCTGGAAAGTATAAAGCTGGTATACCCGCTGAATGTCATGCCTATTATAGCTTTGGCATTCAGGTCACCACTTATGCGCGCAGCATTGTAGCATATAGCATCGCTTATAAAAGTAGGGGAGGACTTGTCGGCCTTCAGTTCCTTGTCATATATTATAGGGCTGGTTTCTATATTCCTCAGTATTTTCTCCATTACCTGTATCACCTTCACAGGGTGTTTGCCGGTACTGGTTTCACCGCTCAGCATTACAGCGTCCGTACCATCTATCACGGCATTGGCCACATCGGTTATCTCTGCCCTGGTAGGATTTGGGTTTTCTACCATGCTTTCCATCATTTGGGTAGCCACTACTACAGGCTTATTCAACTTAATG
The DNA here is from genome assembly GCA_002482725.1 of Bacteroidetes bacterium UBA7692. Classification (GTDB taxonomy): domain Bacteria; phylum Bacteroidota; class Bacteroidia; order Chitinophagales; family LD1; genus UBA7692. Next base: position 1,710 of record DLGO01000053.1, read on the forward strand.
CACCTTTTTATTATATCCTTTTGTATCAGTGGCATTCTCTCCTGTGCTACTTCCACGGCCAGGTCTCCGCGGGCTATCATTATACCATCTGCCGCTTTTATTATATCGTCTATTTCTTTCAGCGCTTCAGGCTTTTCTATTTTGGCCATCACCTTCAGATAGCTGTTTTTAGCACCTACTATCTCTTTTAACTCTCGCACATCCCGTGGCGAGCGTACAAAGGATAGTGCTATCCAGTTAGCACCATTTGCTATGGCAAAGTCCAGGTCTTTCCTATCCTTGACAGTAAGTGCAGGTACTGTAGTTTTTGTATCCGGCAGGTTTACACCCTTGTTGCTGCTTATCTTGCCACCTGTTATTACCTTGGCCCTTACCAGGTCTACATTATTGGTGTCTATTACTTTCAGTTCTATTTTACCATCATCTATTAATATGGACTCGCCCGGGTTAGTTTCCTGTGGCAGTGCAGCATAGCTTACATACAGGCGCTTAAATGTACTCTCACTCGGTACATTGGTTATCTCTACTATCTGCCCGGCCTCCAGTACCTCATGGTTATCCCTTACTTTACCTAATCTTATTTTCGGGCCTTGCAAATCGGCAAGTATGCCGATGTTCAGGTCTAGCTCTATAGATAGTTCTTTTACCATGCGGAAGCCCGCCAGATGGTCATCGTACGAGCCATGAGAAAAGTTGAAGCGGAATAGGTCAACTCCACCTTTTACCATCTCCAGCAGTATGCTCTTGTGCGCGCAGCTCGGGCCGTAGGTAGCTATTATTTTGGTCTTGTTGATATTGATTTTCATTGCCATCGTTCTGTTCTTTAGCTTACGTAAAAAGCCTTTCCTCGTTGTTTGCTAAGGGCGGCTATTCTATTGTTTTTCAAACCTAACCTAAATATAGGAGCAAAGAAGTAAGTTGTTTTCATAGTATATATACTATGTATGCTGCTTAATACACATTGTCTATTACTTTTTAGTTTCTTTGGCAAAATTGATTTTGTACTTATCGCTAAACGGTTACTTTTGCGTCATTATTAAACAAAACAAAACAATTTAGATTATGAAAAATTTATTTCGCCCATTCATGCTTGCTCTAGTAGCAGTATCTCTTTTCACTGCATCTTCTTGTACTAAAACTTGTGATGAAGGTTATGAAGGTGATGATTGCAAAACAGCAATCCGTGAAAAATTCCTTGGTTCTTTTAAGGGAAATGAAATTTGCGGAACTGGAAATGATAATTACACAATTGCAATTGCAGCTTCTGGTACTGATATTCTTAAAATTAACTTAGGAAACGTTTATAACCAGAATTTGACTGTAACAGCAACTGTAGAAGGCACATCTTTCTCTGTTGCCTCTCAGCAGCCTGCGGTAGGTGTTACAGTATCTGGTACTGGTTCAGTTTCTGGAAACAATATCACATTTACATACAACATCAACGATGGTACAAACTCAAACAACTGTACTTTTACTGGAACTAAACTATAATTGTTGTAGTTGAAAATAGAAAAAAAGGAGAGTCAAAGACTCTCCTTTTTTTATGTCCGGTATTAGCTAACTGGTACTTTTTTACTATTACCATTACTAGTTATTACATAAGTTGTTTAAGGCAAAAAGTCCCGGACAAATATGTCCGGGACTTTTTAATTAGAATTTCATCAGTAATCCTTTATTGGAAGGATTTTGTTTAGTTGCCTCCCATTTTAGGTTTGCCACTACCTACGGTATTAGGTTTTTGATCGCCTCCCATTTTAGGTTTGCCGTCTCCTACAGTATTAGGATCTTTATCCCCGCCAATTTTAGGTTTACCATTTCCTACTGTTTCTGGTTTTTTAGGCTCTTCTTTCTTTACAACCGGTTTTGGTTTAGCTTTTACTACAGGTTTTTTACCCGGAGTTTTAGCGGCTTCTTCAGCAAGGCGTGTAACCTCTGCCTGAGCTTCAGTCAATACAGCAGCATCACATGCAGCTGTAGCAGCGTCAGTTAGTTCTGTCACTTTAGCTGTTACTTGTTCTTGTACCAATACGTTGTCAGCTTCTTCTGCTTTTTTATTTGCTTCTGCATCGTTGCAGCTATTTAGTGTTGCAGCCATTGCGCCACAAGCAACTAATACCATGAATATCTTTTTCATATTTTATTCTCGTTTTACTCGTGATTTTAAAAATTATTGTGCCGGTACTTCTGCTGCAGCTGTAGCCTGTAGCTCGGTTACTTTATCTGCTACTTTCTGCGCTTTGTTAGCTTCGCAATCTGCGTTTACTGCATTTACTGCTTCTGCAGATGTTGCAGCAGCTATAGAATCAGCTTTAGCTGTAAT
>DLGO01000108.1 GCA_002482725.1 Bacteroidetes bacterium UBA7692
GCCCACCCGGTGTTGTCCAGTCTACGGTTATGCCTGTAGTGCCCTGTCCCGATGTGATGCTGCCACCACCCGAAACCGACCATGTATATGAAGTTGCATTTACCACATTGCCTATTGAATATGGCTGGCTGCCCGGACATGGGTTGGTATTTGCTGTTATTGCGCCAACTGCTGCCGGAGGTCCTGTTTGCACGGTTACAGCTGTTGTGGCAGATTTGCTGCCGCAGCCATTTGTTGCCGTTACCGATACAGTGTATGGCCCACCTGCTGTGGTCCAGTTAACATTTAAAGTTGTAGTACCCTGTCCGGAGGCAATAGAGCCACCGCCCGACACTGTCCATGCATAAGAAGAAGCTCCCGATACAGGAGTTATACTGTATGCCTGGCTGCCCGGGCATGGCGATGTGCTGCCCGTTATTGTGCCCACGTTTGCCGGTGGTGTGTTTACCGTTACTGTTACCGAGTCTTTTGTGCTTACGCAACCGGGGTTGGTGTTGTCCTCTGCCTCCACATAGTAGGTTGTGGTGGTTGTTGGTGTTACGTTCAATGGTGCATTGCCGATAGAAGTGCCACCGTTTAGCTGGGTATATACTTTGTAGGTAACGTTGCTTCCACCCGATGCCGATATGGTAACCTGCGTACCCGAGCAAACGGTTGTTTGGGTTGCAGAAACAGTTGGCTGTGTTGGTTTATTGCATACTACTGTCAGGCACTGCACACCGCTGCGCACGGTTATATCTGTTGCCACTACTGTAAATGCCGCTTCTGCCAATGTGGTGTATTCCAAACTGGTTGGTGTACTTGTGGTAGGGGAGTAGGTGGTTGTCCCCGGATTGTATGTGGCCGGCGGGCAACCCGTATTTTGTGAGCCCAAACCTGCAATTGTATCCGTTCTGATAATGTTATAATTGAAACCCGCATTTACCGGAGGGGTACTGCTTGTTTCCTGGTTTAGCATACTTACAAAGTAGCCTTGGTCGGCACATAAGCCACCTTTAGGTTCTATGGAGCCTAGTGTATTTATAGGTGTATAATTTTTACCAAAAATGATGGCGCCCGTAGAGGCATTCATCTTAGCAATCACTGTGTTGAAAGTTACACTTAGTATATTGATAGATTGGCCGAGGAACGAAAAGTTGGCATCTGAGTTCTGCATGATATTGCTCATTACAAATGGAGAGAATGTGCCACCATTTATCCTTCTGTTAAAAGCCCCAAGGGTAGGAGTTGAGCCAACTCCCTCTACTGTTGTCAGAAATCCATTGCTGCCATCATAACCTCCAAGTAAGACTTTTCCTGCATTTGGTCCCAGTTTCAGGGTTATAGCAGAGCTTATTGCTGCTCCTGTACTCCATCTTCTTATATAAGTGGTAACGCCCGCTTTACTGGTTTTTATCAGTAGTGCTTTGCGTGGCAGGTCGCCATCGCTGTCATAACTTCCTGTTTCATCTGCCGAAGCACCTACAAAAAAGTAGCCGTCTGCTGATTCTGCCACATCGTTGATATAATGTTCATCAGCTTTCGTAGGGTTACTGAGTGTCCAAACCCTGTTCCATTGCAAGGTGCCGTTCACATCGGTTTTAAATGCCATGGCGCTGGTGGTATCTACAGTAGTAGCAGAAATACCATCCCAGAAATTGCTTACCGAGCCGCCTACAAGAAATCCTCCATCGGAGGTCTCTATTACAGCACTTCCGCTTTCGCTGGAAGACCTGCCCGATTTGTCGGGAAACTGGTACCTTTTTGCCCAAAGTACTGCACCGTTGCTGTCCACACGTACCAGCACTGCTCCACCGCTGCTGCTGGAGCCGGTCGCAATATAGCCACCACTTCCTGAGCTAACATTCTTAATATCCGAAAAGTCAGTTGCCAATCCGCCGGTATAGCTTTTTGCCCACTTTATCGTTCCTGTTTTACCTACCTTAAACATGGTGCCTGCAATAGGCAAAAAATTGGCATTGGTACCTGCCACTACAAAATCCCCGGCAGGTGTTTCAAGCATACCGCCTGTTATGTCCAGGTTGGCTATGTCATAACTGATCCGGAAAGTGGATTGCTGGGCTTGGGAAAAATTACTGAATAGAATACATGCCGATAAAAGGCAATAGGTAAATACCCTGCAGGCTGCAGAGCGTAGAATTGGTGTCATAATCAGATATTAATGTCGTAAATCTATTTATTTCCTGTTCATTTGTTAATAAATCCTTAATAAAATATTTGCAGGATGATTTTATCCCTATTTATTTGTTAATTAAGAAGATATAATGGTTTTAGTGGCTGTTTTATTGCAGCTGATTTATTACAGAATGAGGTCCTGTAACACATTTTTCTTTTGTCATAGTATACTATAATGGACGATGTTTTTAGGTGGATAAGGATGATTGATTCTGCTAATTTGTAGCCAATTTTGCCCTATTCTTACTATTAATAGACTTTAGCTAAAAGAAATTATAAATTTGCCATATTACTAAACTCCAAAATATTCCGGCATCTACCGGTTATATGAGCAGAATTATGCGGTATATCTATCTGGTATTTATTGTCTTTTGTTTTAATGTAAGCTTTTCTCAGGTGCCCACAAACGGGCTTATACTATATTATAATTTTAACGATAATACCGACGACCAAAGTGGCAACCGCAATAATGGTATCCGCATAGGAGGCGTGGAACGCACTGCCGACAGGTGGGGCAACGATTGCGGCGCTTTGAATTTTAATGGGATGAACGGCTATGTATCCGTTCCCAGTTCCAAGAGCCTGAAAAGCCCCAATAACCAACTTACGGTAGCTACCTGGTTCAAGATAAATTCAGGAACTTCCTACTCCTCACTGAAGTGGCTAACCCTGGTATGTAAGGGAGAGCAAAGCACCGAAACTGATTTCAACCCACAGTACAGGATGCAGGCTTGCCTGCCAACAGTGAGTATCAATACTGATTTTACCGAGTACTTTGCCCCAAAAGGCATTTATGACCCAGGCCTGGACCAATGGTATTTTTATGCCCTGGTGTACGATGGCAACTTTGTTATATCTTACCTGAACGACAGGGAGATTTTCCGCTTTGCCTACACCAAGCCATTTACCCAGAACGATATGCCTCTGGATATAGGCCGTGACGTGCCGGGCAGCCTGGAGTATTTCGGTGGTAGCATGGATGAGTTGCGCGTATACAATCGTGCGTTGGCTCCATACGAAATAGGGCAACTGTATAACGACAAAACCGGTAGCGTATTTAAAAATGAGTTTACTGTATCTGCTCCGCAAAATCTGGAAAAGCAGAATGATTTTGGCCGCTGCTATGCATCGGTTCAGTTTCCTAACCCTACGGTTAATGTCGATTGCGGTACTGCTACCCTTACACAGGTTAGCGGCAAGCCATCGGGCTCCCAGTTTGATGTGGGTAAATCACCGGTTACTTTTCTTGCTACAACCACTGCCGGTAAAAAGAAAACAGCAAGCTTCAGCATTACGGTAAAAGATGTGGAGCCTCCTAAGCTTACCTGCCCGCCAAATATTACTGTAGATGCACCTACTGTAGCATCAGGGGCATCGGTTAATTTTAACGAGCCTGTGGCATCGGATAACTGCCCGAATGTAAAAGTGGAATTCGTATCCGGCCTTGTAAGCGGCAGCCAATTCCCTATAGGCACTACTACCGTAAAGTATCAGGCAACCGATAGTTATGGCAACGTAACACCATGCAGCTTTACCGTTACGGTAAAAGGCAATACCTCTAAGCCGATTATTACATGCCCTGCTAATATGAACCTGCAGGCAGAAGCCAATAAAACGACTGCCGTAGCCAATTATTCCGAACCGGTAGCTACGTTGAACGGCAATAAAATAATCGCTACCAGAACCGCAGGGTCCGCCAGCGGAAGCGCGTTCCCGATTGGTACGACTACCGTAAGTTATGAGGCAAAGGACAATGCGGGTAATACCGTAACGTGCAGCTTTGAGGTAGTGGTAAAAGGAAGTACAGATAAGCCATCAATTACCTGCGCGCCAGATGGACAAGCTGTAGTGGACGAGGGTAAAACCACAGTAGCTGTTTTCTATAATGAGCCGGTAGCTAAAATCGGAAATGTATCATTGCCTGTGGTAATGACGGAGGGCTTGAAAAGCGGCTCCCAGTTCCCGATAGGTAAAACCAAGGTAACTTACACTGCAAAAGATAATAGCGGAAACACTGTAAGCTGCTCATTCTTTATTACCGTTACTGCTGCAGAAAAACCTGTTATCAATTGCCCGGCTGATATCAATACGGCTACGGATGCCGGCCGTAACTATGCCACCGTAGTATATACCCAGCCAACTGCAAAGTTGGGCACGGCAAGTATCGCTACGGAGTTGACAGAAGGCCTGCGCAGCGGCTCACAATTCCCTGTGGGCAAAAATAAAGTAACCTATACGGCAAAGGACAATACGGGCAAAACTGTATCCTGCTCATTTTATGTAAACGTAACACAGCCTGATAAGCCGGTTATCAATTGCCCTGCGGATATTTCGGTGCTTACCGATATAGGCAGGGATTACTCTACCGTTACCTACGATAAGCCAAAGGCAAAAGTAGGCGCTACTTCTATACCAACAGAGTTGGTAAGCGGCCTGGCAAGCGGCGGTCAATTCCCGATAGGGGTTTCTACCGTAACCTATACGGCAAAGGACAATGGCAATGAGGTTAGCTGTACATTTAATGTAACTGTGACTAAGCCCGAAAAGCTGGTGATAGAATGCCCGCCTGATATGTCGGTGCTTACCGACCTGGGTAAAACCTATGCTACTGTAAACTACGCCATTCCTACGGCCAAGATTGGTGGTACACCTGTGCCGACCGAGATAACCGAAGGCCTGAAAACAGGCTCTCAGTTCCCTATCGGCAATACAAAAATTACTTATAAGGCCAAGGATGCAGGGGGCAATACAGTGAATTGCACCTTTAATATACTGGTGAAAGAAGGTGTGAAACCTGTGATAAAATGCCCTGCTGATATTACAGTGCAGGCAGCCGCAGGCAGCAATACGGCTGTGGTTAGCTTTGCGGCACCTGTTGCAACACTTAGTAGTACCGCTATTCCTGCTAAGCTGGTGGCAGGGCTTGCCAGCGGTGAACGCTTCCCTATTGGTAACACACTGGTGCGCTATGAGGCCGAGGGCAATGGCAGCAGGGTAGAGTGCAGCTTTAATGTAAAGGTGGAACCTGCTACTACTGTAAATATCACCTGCCCGTCTAAAATAGTAGATGTGAATGAGGCAGGCAAATGCGGTAAAACGATTACTTATAAAACACCAACGCTGGATAATCCTGACCCGGAGGTGAAATTGACGATGGTAAAAGGATTAGCGAGCGGTTCATTCTTTCCGGTAGGGACCACGGTGGTAACATACTCGGCCTCTAAAAATGGAAATGTGCTAAGCGAGTGCTCATTCATTGTACAGATATCGGATGTGGAAAGCCCTGTAATAGAATGCCCGGCTAACATCAACAGGACCATAGCAAGCGATAAGTCGAGCATACTGGTGACCTATAGTGACCCGAAGGCGACAGATAACTGCCAGATAAATAAGATAGAGCGTATAGATGGTGAGCCAAGCGGAAGCAATTTCTCTATAGGCAGCCACGAAATAGAATACAAGGTGACAGACGTGGAGGGCAACTCGCGCAAGTGCAGCTTTACCATAAATGTGAAACAGGAAGCACCTGTGGTGGTAGAAAGTAAAATACCTCCTGTGGTGATAAATGAGAACCTGCATATAGGTAAGGACTCCGTAAACTACCTGGCCAGGCTGCAGCCAAAGAACTGCCAGATAACCCTGTTTGTATATGATGACAAGGAAGAGGACGGCGATACCATTTCGCTTATCTTTAATAATGAGATAATAGAAGACCACAGGATGATAAGAATTATTAAAGACAGCAGGCGCAAGAATATTATAATGCACCAGCTTACGTTAGACCCTACCAAAGAGAACTTCCTGATAGCAAAGGCATGGAACACAGGGATGTATGGCCTTAATACGATGATGATGGAAATATACGACGGGCATGTTGACAACGATGCCAAAACATTGGAAAAATTAAGACCTTTGCGCAAGCAGGTGCACTCCAAACCCGGACTTGCAGGTGCGATAACGCTGAAGTGCCAGTAATATTTGTTTAAATAATCAATGAGAATCCCTTACATGATATATTCCGGTTTACTTGTGATCTCTATGGCATTAGGATGCCAGTATCTACATACTAATGAAGGCGATAGCCTTGCGAAAAAAACAAAGACCGCAGATGATTGCCGTGCCTTGTTCATGGCAAACCAGAAACTGAGGGGCGAACTGGAAGACGCGAGCGAAGCTTATTTTTCAGCAGCCTTGAAGCCGGATATAAAATCAGAGAATATAACCGTGGACAATCATAAGGATTGCCAATCTGAGCAGTTTAAGATCATCAATTATCTGACCTACCTGAGAACGGGAAATGACCTGCTGAATAATGTGTTGGGGTACATACAGATAGAGACCAATGAAAAAAGCGCGAGGTATTTGGTAGCACCCGTTCCGCCTATAGCTAATTTCCCATTAGAAGAATCGGAGAATGTAAAAGAGTGCGGTGCAGAATTGGAAAGGCTGGGTATCAGGTATAACGCGGAGATAGATACTTTCAATGGATTGCAGAAAGGATATAAAGTAGAAGTAGAAAACCTGGATATACTGGAAGCGCAACTGCTGGATACAGTTTTCCCTAAAGCCAAAAAAGGTGTAGTGGATTACGATGCCTACTACCATCAGCTGGAAAACAGGGGCAAGGTAGCCTTTAACCTGACAGCACTGTTCAAAGAAAGTGCAGACAGGTTGGGCAAGGCGCATGCGCTGCTGGACAGGAAGTATGTGCCCGTACCCGTAATTGATATGTCGGCACAACTCGGTGCGGCAGAGGTGAAGGATAAGAAAGGAAATAGCTATACTACATACGTGGCCGACCTGAAAACGGAAAGCGTACGTATACATATCAGCGATAAAAAGAACAACAAGTACACCTCGTTCGGCAATCTGATAAAAGACCTGGATAAGAAAGGACGCAATGTACACATGGTAATGAATGCAGGTATTTTTCAGGCAAACCAGGAGCCTCTTGGCTTGCTGGTGGATAGCTTTACCGAAAAGGGATTGCTGAACCTGACGGATCCTAATGATGATAATTTCTTTCTAAAGCCTAACGGCGTATTTTACATAACTGATAAAGACGAGGCTGCTATCGATACCACTGAAGGTTTCAATGAAAAATTCAAAACAAAAGAGGCATTGGCTACTGTGAAGTATGCCACGCAATCGGGTCCTCAGCTATTGGTTGATGGCAAGGTACACCGCTCTTTTACAAAGGGCTCTAAGAATGGCAACATCCGCAACGGGGTTGGTATCATTAGTCCTACCAAAGTGGTATTCATCATATCCAATGGAAGAGTAAACCTGCACGATTTTGCATCTTTCTTTAAAGAGGTGTATAAGTGCAAGAATGCGTTGTACCTGGATGGAGCTATCTCTCTTATGTATGCACCTCCGGTGCGCAAGGACCTGAACGGGGAGTTTAGTGGTATGATATCCGTAACTACCGATAAGGCTCCAAAGCCGGTAAACAAGTAGATCTCTTTTAGCAGAACTTATGCTTTTTGGCATAAGCAGAGCTATTCAAATTTTGTACATTCGTCTTACTTAACTAAAGTACAACAACCAAGATGCTAAGAAGTATGAAGAGATTCCTTTCTGTTGCGATAGCAATTTGCTGTTTCTCCCAATATATATATAGCCAGGCGCAAGGTGAAAATGCGGTAAGCCACAATGGCAATTCGTATGATGTGTTTGTGATACCGTTTGACTCAACTATGGTAAGCAGGTTCCAGTTCATGACCAATGATGCGCGTCTGGACTATGCAGCATTCGTAAAGGACTTTGATAGCAAAAACGGGCCAAATTTCTTTGCCATCAATGGGGGTAAGTGCGATAGTAGCTTCAGGCCGATGGGTTTATTTGCTTCAGATGCCAAAGAAAAGGGAAGTGTGGACCTGGGTACAGGAACGGGCAATTTTTATATGATGCCTAATGGCGTATTCCTGATTACCAAAACGGATGTGGTGGTGACAGAGTCTGCCAACCGCGCCAACTACAAGGATGTGGTACACGGCACACAGTCAGGGCCCATGCTGCTTATCAATGGCAAATACCATCCGGATTTTAAGCAAGGCTCCCCAAATAAAAGGGTTCGTTGTGGAGTTGGAGTGTTTACCGATAAGGGCCAGAAAAGCATACTCTTCGTTATTTCGAACAATGATGTGAACTTCTACGATTTTGCTTCGTTCTTTAAAGAGAAGTACAAATGCGATAATGCGCTGTGCCTGGAAAGTGCAGGGGCAAATATGAACATCCCGTTTCTGGACAGGACTAACAAAATGGATAATAATGTGATGTGCTCTTATATTATTTATAAAGAGTAAGTCGCGGGAAAACAGATAAACAGGAACTTATGAAAGGAATTTTTCAGTCTGCAATGATAGTATTGGTAATGGTACTTGCTGTTTCGTGCAAGTCGAAAAAGGGCATGGAAGGTAACCATGCACAAGGTAGTACCAAGTCCTGCTACCGCCTGGTATTGGAAAGGGATACTGTAGACCTTAGTGTAAACATTGTAGGGGATAGTGTTACGGGAATGCTTAGGTATAACATGTTTGAGAAAGATGACAGCGAAGGCTTCATAAAAGGGAAAATGACAGACAGCGTTATTGTGGCAGAGTACACTTTTGTAGCAGAAGGGCAGGAGTCCAATATCAACGAAGTGATGTTTATGCTGAAGCCGGACGCCGCTATCCAGGGATTTGGCGAGCTGGTGGAAAAGGACGGTAAATACTTGTTTTCAGATTCTGCCGAAATCCAGTTTGTAAGCGTTTTGGTTAAGATACCATGCGCAGATTAATATTCAGGATGTAAACCTGTCATTCTCAATCTTATTCAGGTTAAATAATTGCAACGTTTTTATTAATATCGAAGTCTTAAACGATAATTAATAAATTCCCCAATCAGTGAAAAGACTTCTATTTCTACCCCTGCTCATGCTGTCGGGCATGCTGTTTTCTCAGGAAAATGTACAGCTATTCAATAACAATCAGGTCTCCGTTTCATACAGCTACAGCTATTGCAACGATACCAAAAACGGGATATATAAGCAGAATGCGCTGCTGAAGTTTACCAATAAGACAGCAAAGGATATTACTGTTTCTTTTGAAAAGAAGCTGGAGTATAATGGCAAGCCATTGGCTACTGATGCCCATGTTTTCAGCGTAGTGCTGAAACCTAACCAAACACTGGAGGGTGCATGTGCTGAGAAAAATAATGCACTGGTGACATTTGTAAAGTTCCTGGATAAGATCAGCAACAAGCAACTTACGAAGTTTACCATCACTAATGTAAAAATCACAGAATAACTGCTCCCATAAAATGAAACACAGATTACTCCTATTAGTCTTAACGGCACTGGTATTTATATCGGGTAGTGCTTACAGCCAATGTACCATAACAGCGGACGCACCTCGTGATACAATAACCTGTGGCGATGCCCTTACCCTCAGCGTATTTGGCAAAGGCCAGGGCCAGCAGGTTTTCAGCGAAAACTTTAACTCGGGCGCACCAACCGGTTGGGCATTTACCCAGCAGGCGACATTTACCAACCCATGTAGCCCGAACGGGGTAGATGGCACCAAGCATATATGGATGGGCGACCAGTCGGGTGCCCCAAGAACCCTTCAGACTCAGAGCTATAATTTTTCTACTGCTACTGCCGGTGTTACTATATGTTTCGATATGTTGTTCGCTGCCCAGGGTGGTAACTCACCATGCGAAGGGCCGGATGAGCCACAAGAGGGTGTTTACCTACAATACAGCACCAACGGTACCACATGGACTACTATCAATTACTTTGATCCCAATGGTGGTACAGATCCTCAGCTGACGAACTGGAACAACTGGTGTTTCCAATTGCCGCAGGCAGCTTTGGTAAATGGTGTATCTATACGTTGGTTTCAGGATAACGTAACCGCAGCGGTGAATGACCACTGGGGTATAGATAATGTAAATATCTATCAGAATGACCCTACTTATACTATAAGCGTATCCAATCTTTCGGGTGGTATTTATTCGTTTCCTCAGGGAAGCAGCGGTGGAGCGATACCAACTCCAGTAAAGCCTAAGGTGACAACTTCATATTACTTCAGTATGACCAATACTTCAGGAACAACTTGCAGGGATACACTTACCATAGCAGTACGTGCACCTCAGTTTGCAGTTTCTGCAGGTAAGGATACTGTTGTTTGTACAGGAAAATGTGCTACCCTGAATGCTTCGGCAAAAGTGATAAAATCGCCTGCCAGGACTCCAACTTATAAAAATATTCAGCCGGATACTATTGCAGCCTCATCCTTTGGTGGGGTAATAACGCAGGGCGCCATAGTAAATGTGAACGTGCGTGGATTGAATATGACAAACGTCCAGACAAATTCTATAGCCAGTGTATGTATAGATAAAATCAAACTGGGCAATGGGTTCGGATTGGATGCTTCAAACATGGAGATATACCTGCTATGCCCGGATGGCACTTCAATATTGTTGATGCCGGACAGTTCAGCCAGCGGTGCAGGTGGATTATTCAATTATGTAACAGTATTTGATAATACCTGCTTTGTGCCTGCCGGCCCTGCCGTAAGCACAGGTACACCGCCCTACACAGGCTCATTCGGCACAGACCAATCCTTTAATGGACTGGTGGGATGCACGGCAAACGGCGTTTGGAAACTTTCGGTGGTACCTAAGGGTGGCTTTAGTGCCGGTGATATAATTATTACAGGATGGAGCATCAGCTTCAATGACCCTGAGGTAAGTTACACAGGTAACTATAACTGGACCCCTACTACAGAAATGACAAGTGGCAGCACCACACTATCTCCTACGATATGCCCTACTACGTCTCGCGACTATGTGATAACTGTATCTGATACGGCTAACTGCGCTACGGTAAAGGATACCATAAATGTTGGTACAAAGATATGCTGCAACTTTAAAATAAATGCAGCTGTTACCCAGCCTAGCTGTGGCAATAGCAATGGCGCTATAAACATTACTATAAACCCTACCGGCAACTATACTTATGCTTGGAGCAACAGTGCAGTTACTACAGCAGGCAGGACAGGACTGGCACCGGGAACTTATACAGTTACTATATTTGATGCCGCCAACAATTGCAATAGCGATACTACCATAACATTGGTAAATACCAATACGCTTAGCCTTACAGCTACTAACCCTGTAAGCCCGAACTGCGGTGCCAATGATGGAAGTGCCACTATATCGCTTTCGGGCGGCTTGGCTCCATATGGTGTAATCATAGACACAGGAAGTGCCAATATTACCCTTACGGTTCCTTTTGCAGTAACCCAAACCATCAATACACTACCAGCGGGTACGATAGTAGCTTATGTAACAGATGCTACAGGATGTAAGGATACTGCTACTATAACTATAGTAGCGCCTAACTGCTGCAATATCACCGTGAATAAAGACTCCCTGAGCCCGGCATGTGGCGCGAGCAACGGATGGGCAGATGTGGATGTAACCCCGGCGGGCAATTATACATACGCATGGTCATCACCTGTTACCTCTACTACAGATTCTGCCTTTGGACTTGCAGCGCGTGCTTATACCCTTACTATTACCCAATTGGGTGGAGGCAATGCATTGACTGATACTATATTTAAGGATAACTTTAACGCAGGAGCCGGTAACTGGACTTTGAACGGAGGAACAGGAGGCAACCAGTTTATAGTAAATAGTGTGTATGCAGGCGGTACCTGTACCATTATTTTCTTCCCAAGCGGCACTATAGCAGCTACACCTAACCAACCGGCTGGAATAACCGGTGGGCCGCAAAGCAGCTACCTGCACATAAAAGCAACTACTAACCCCGATGGCTGCAATGCACCATGGCCACCAGCCAATGCCAACTTCGACGGAGATGAAGCCTCTACACAATATGCTACTTTAACTAACCCGATATCAACTACAGGCTACACCAATGTTGCCATCAAGTTTTATTGGTTGGGCAATGGCAGCGCTACTGCAAACGGAAGCGTTCAATACAGCGCTAACGGAGGTGCATGGACAACAATAGGTGCTACCTTATCCGGTAGCAGTGCATGGACACAGGCAACTGTAAGCAATGCTGCCCTGGACAACCAGGCTTCATTGAGGTTCCGTTTTGTATGGACCAATACTTTTGCCGGAGGGAATAATCCTGCACTGGCTATAGATCAGGTAGAGGTTACAGGTGAAAGGCCAAACAACGGACCACAATGCCAAAGCGTGGTAAGGTTTAACCTTGCGAGTGCCAATGCGCCGACAATAAGCAGCCATACTGCTACTGCTGAAGTATGTGCGGGTAATAACAACGGAACTGCTACTGTAGCAGCAACCGGTGGCACAGGCACTTTGACCTATGCATGGAGCGGAACAACACAAACAACTGCGACTGTAAATAACCTGACACCAGGTAGCTATACCGTAACAGTGACTGACGGCGTAGGCTGTTCTATAACTTCTACGGTGGTGGTAGCTGCAGGGCCTAACTGCTGCTCTATCAATATAGCATCTGCTGTAACCCCGCCTGCATGTGGCTCTTTGAATGGCGCTATAGACCTGACCATAACTCCGGCGGCAAGCTATACCTATGCATGGAGCGATGGCAATGTTACAACACAGGACAGAACGGGATTGGGAAGCGGTACATATACCGTAACCATCACAGACCCGGCCGGTGTTAACTGCTTTAAGGACACCACGTTTGTATTAAATTCCAACAGTACACTGGACCTTGTATTGAGCAATCCGGTGAACCCTGGTTGTGGTACGCCTAACGGAAGCATAACTGCGGCACTTAGCGGTGGTACGGCTCCTTATGTGGTTACTATAAATGATGGTACCAATACACAGACACTTAATGTGCCATTTGCTACGAGCGCTCCGGTTAACAACCTGCCTGCAGGCAACTATACTATAATTGTTACTGATGCGGGTAACTGCCAGGTGACAAGGACCCAGACTTTGGTATTGCCTCCAGCACCTGTTATTTCGGGTATTACTTCTACTACGGAAGTGTGTGCAGGCGATAACAGCGGAACGGCTACTGTAACTGCCACAGGCGGAACAGGGACTTTGACTTATAGCTGGAATACTACTCCACCGCAATCTTCGCCTACGGCTACAGGATTGACAGCGTTAACCTATTCTGTAACGGTGACAGATGCAAACAGTTGTGCTGATACAGGTACTGTAACACTGGCTGCAGGCCCGGTATGCTGCAACATAGTAATTGCAGCTACGCTTACCCAACCGACATGCGGTGTTGCGGATGGTGCGATACAAGCTTCTGTGACAGGCGCCCAGGGCACACCTGCTTATGCATGGAGCGTGGCGGGTACTACTGCGAACCAGTCGAACTTGAATGCAGGTACGTACAGCCTGACCGTGACAGATGCGGTATGCTCTAAGGATACCACTTTCAACTTGTCCAATGCCAATGCAGCGGTGATAGACAATATAACTACTACCAATGAGGTATGCCTTGGTGCAGCGGATGGAACCGTGGCTGTAACTATAAGCGGAGGCCAAACGCCTTATGGCATTACCTGGTCTTCGGGCTTGCCGGCTAACAATACTACACAAACGAACCTTGCTGCCGGCAATTATACATTTACAGTAACAGATGCGGCAAACTGTGTTACAGCAGGCAGCTTTACTATAAATGCAGGGCCGCTTTGCTGCACGCTTGCTGCAAGTGGTACATCTACTGCGGCATCATGTGCTGCCAATGACGGTACGGTAACTGTTGCTATACAAACAGCAGGTACTGCCCCTTATGAGTACAGCATCAATAACGGACCATTCCTGTCAAATGCGACATTTGCTAACCTGGCTCCGGGTACTTACAGCCTGATAGCTAAAGACGTAAATGGCTGCAGCGATACTATATTAGTAACTGTTGGCAGCGCTGCCAACTCTATAATATTGAATGCTACCGCTACGGACGTTACCTGCTTTGGTGCCAACGATGGTACTGCACTGGCTACCGTAACAGGTGGTACAGGTACTGTGAATGTGATATGGAGCAATGGTATACAAACCGCTTCTATATCTAACCTGGCACCCGGCACCTACTCGGTAATAGCTACCGACCAGGGTAACTGCTCTGCTTACGATACTGTAACCATTACAGAACCTGCGGTAGTGACTGTGGCATTGGCTGCTGATACCTCTGTATGCGAAGGCAGCACGGTAATACTGGACGCAGGCGCAGCAAACGGCTACTTGTGGAGCACAGGCGAAACAACGCAAACAATAACCGTAGACAGCACAGATACCTATTATGTAACTGTGACCAATGCAAGCAATTGCTCTGCTACCGATGATGTGAAAGTAACTGTGGTGCCAACACCACAGGTAAGCATCCTGCCTGCGGATACTGCCATATTCCAGAACAATAACGTACAGCTATCGGCAGAAGTAGTGGGCAATGCAAGCGGCCAGTATTTATGGACCCCTGCAAAAGACCTGAGCTGCACAGACTGTGCAGACCCGGTAGCCTCGCCTTCGGATACTACTACCTATAAAGTGAGCTATACAGACCCTACGGGATGTAAAGCAGAAGCTTTTGCTACCATATATGTAGACAGCTTTACGGCGGTGTTTATGCCAAACGTGTTCTCACCGAATGGTGATGGGTTCAATGATTTCCTTGCTCCATTGGGCAAAGGAATCAAAACATACAGGTGGAGCGTATTCAACCGTTGGGGTGAAATGGTATTTGATGGTAGCGGCAAAGGCGCTGCCTGGGATGGATACTTCCAGGGAGTTATGCAGCCGGTAGGCATTTATGTATATACCATATCAGTTACATTTGAAAACAACAAGACAAAACTGATCACAGGCAGCCTTACCCTGATAAGGTAGGCCAGTAGTGAAAAACTGAACAAAAGCGGTTATCCTGTAGAGGGTAACCGCTTTTTTATTGTTGAAAGCTCTGTTTTTGACACGAAAACTGTCGTTTTTAGTGATTTTTGATACTTATTGGAACGTTACTGTTCAATTTTCCGGATAAAATATTTATCTTCGCAACCCATTTTAAAAACAACAAAAACTCGCGTACCAGGGCGAGAATAAACAATAACGGGTTCAGCATAATGTCTGAGGAATTAGAAACAACGCCGGAATCAGTAGATTCTGCAGCAAACAGCACAGTTGAAGAGATTGCGACAAACAATACAGTTGAAGAAACTGTTGCCCCGGTTGAAAAACCACAATACGTACAACCAGTAGCTACTGCACATGATGACTTCGATTGGAGCATCGACAAACGCAACGTAATCCACTACAGCACAAGCGAAATGGAGAAATACGAAGCTTTGTACACACCGACTATCCGTCAGGTGCCAGACAACGAAATCGTAAAAGGAACTGTGGTAGGTATCACAACTTCTGATGCGGTTTTGAACATAGGTTTCAAGAGCGATGGTTTGGTTCCACTTAGCGAGTTTCGCGATGTAGAGGATCTTGCCGTTGGTAACATCTTCGACGTATACATAGTAAGCAAAGAAGACAAAAAAGGTCACCTTGTACTAAGCCGTAAAAGCGCTAAATTGCTTAAGGCCTGGGAATACATCGTTGAAGCACACGCTAACCAGATTGTGGTTACAGGTAAAATCGTTTCTAAAACTAAAGGTGGCTTGATAGCTAACGTATTTGGTTTGGATACATTCTTGCCAGGATCACAAATCGACGTGAAACCTATCACAGACTACGATATCTACGTTGGTAAAACAATGGAGTTGAAAGTTGTGAAAGTGAACGAAGCGATCAAAAATGCGGTAGTGAGCCACAAAGCGCTTATCGAAAGCGATTTGGAATCACAACGCGAAGAGATCATCAGCAAATTGGAGAAAGGCCAGGTATTGGAAGGTACAATCAAAAACATCACAGACTTCGGTGCATTCATCGATTTGGGTGGCGTAGACGGATTGCTATACATCACTGACATATCATGGGGCAGGATCATACACCCTAACGAGGTGTTGCAGATGAACCAGAAACTGAACGTGGTTGTATTGGATTTCGACGATCACAAAAAACGTATCTCTCTAGGTTTGAAACAATTGCAACAACACCCTTGGGATACTTTGGATAAAGATATCGAGGTTGGAAGCAAAGTTAAAGGCCGCATAGTAAACATCGAAGATTACGGTGCATTCCTTGAAATAACTCCTGGTGTTGAAGGTTTGATACACGTAAGCGAAGTAAGCTGGAGCGCAACTCCGGTAAACAGCCGCGACGTATTCAAATTGCACGACAACTACGAGGCTGTAGTAATGACTATCGACCGCGAAGATCGCAAAATGAGCCTTTCATTGAAACGCTTAACTGAAGATCCTTGGACTAAAGTTGATGAGAAATACACAGTAGGCTCACGGATATCAGGTGTGGTTAAAAATCTTACTCCTTACGGTGTATTCGTTGAATTGGACGAGTTCGTAGGTGGTATGGTGCACATCAGCGACCTAAGCTGGACAAAACGTTTCAACCACCCAAGCGAGTTTACCAAAGTAGGTAACACATTGGAAGTTGTAGTGTTGGAAGTAGATAAAGACAACCGAAAAATATCATTAGGACACAAACAAATCGAAGAAGATCCATGGGATACTTTCGAAAACGTATTCCCTATAGGTTCAGTACATGAAGCTACAGTATTGGAAGGCGATGACAAAGGTTCTATCGTATTGTTGCCTTACGGTCTGGAAGCATACGCACCTAAGAAACACCTGGCTAAAGAGCAAGGCGGATTCCTGAATGCAGATGAGAAAACCGAATTTAAGGTTATCGAATTCAACAGAAACGACAAACGTATCCTTGTAAGCCACGCTCGTGTATGGGAAGATAAACTTCGCGTAGACAAAGAAGTGGAGAAAAACGAACGTAAAGCTGAAGCTGAAACAACGCGTAAAGCAGTGAAAACTATCCAGGGCAAAGTTGAAAAAGCAACTTTGGGTGATCTAGGTGTACTAAGCCAGATCAAACAACAAATGGATGGCAAAAAAGCAACTGAAGATGCGGCTGCTGCTGCAGAAACTGCTGCTGCTGCCCCAGCTGAAAAGCCAAAGAAAGCTGCTAAAGCTAAAGGTACACCGGTAGCTGATATCGAAGGTATAGGCCCGGCTTATGCTACTAAACTTGAAGCTGCAGAAGTAACTACAGTAGAAGGTTTGCTAGAAGCAGGTGCAACTGCCGAAAGCAGAACTGCCCTTGCAGGAACAACAGGTATTTCTGAAGCGTTGATCCTTCGTTGGGTTAACCATGCTGACTTATTCCGTATAAAAGGAGTAGCCGGTCAGTTTGCAGAATTGCTTGCCGCAGCAGGTGTTGATTCAGTAAAAGCATTGTCTGAGCTAAGCGCAGAAACACTTACAGCTAAACTTGAAGAAGTAAACGCTGAAAAGAACCTTGCTAATTCAGTACCATCTGCTTCTCAGGTTGAGAAATGGATAACTGAAGCAGGAACGCTTGATGCTAAAGTAAGCTAATAAGAAAACGGGCAGCTAAGCCCGGACTTATAAAAATAAAGAGTGCGCTACCGGATACGGTAGCGCATTTTTTTTGCCTGGACTGCTAGATTTGTATGAAAGGCTTTTGGTAAATTGTTAAATGAGTGTTTATAAAAGTCTTGTAGCAGTTCTTATTAAGTTACTTTTTTATTTAAAAAGTTCTTTAATATAGCAACGTGGAGCCTGAACCCACTCATGAAAAAAACGGGGCGGAATCTGAAAAGCCATACGAGTAGGAAAAACTAAACCTCCCTTATTATTTATGAATTATTTTATTAAAGTTTTACAGAACTATGCCAACTTCAATGGCCGCGCAAGAAGAAGCGAATATTGGTATTTCGTATTGTTCAATATGCTGGTATATATTGCCCTTGCAGTTGCGGGTTATGCATTGAAGTTTGAAATGCTGCCTATGATATATAACCTTGCCGTACTGGTTCCATCCCTGGCAGTAGGTGTAAGGCGCCTGCATGATGTAAATAAAAGCGGATGGTACCTGCTGATACCTATCTATAACCTGATACTATTGGTTACAGATGGCGACCGTGGCGATAACCAATACGGTGCTGACCCTAAGGCAGTTTTAGAACTGTAATAAGCTACAATATAATCAAAGCCTTCCCTTGTTCATTTAGGGGAAGGCTTTGCTGTTTTGGTACACTATTAATCAGAGGTTAAACAAAAACGGCAACCATTGCTGATTGCCGTTTAATGAATTAAGCGATTAATCCTAAGCCAGTTCCTTAGCTTTGTCATAGGATTCGACTATGCTGAGCAATAACTCTGAATGATTGAAAATATCATCAAGAGTAACAATTTCGTTGCGTACTTCTTTTTTCTGTTCATCCAGCGTTACCAGATATTTTTTTGCTCCTGATAGATAAAGACGGCAGATGGTCTTCCGATTATTATCATCTAAGAGTATGGCGAAGTAAGATTGCGCATCTCTATGATTGATTCTTTTAACCGGTATTCTTTGGCGTAGGATAGTTTTGATAATCATGAATGCTTCTAACTCTTCTTCAGTTGTCACTACTTTAGATGCATCTTCTTTTGGATTCTCCAGTGCCTGAGCTATTTCCTGGTCTTTCTTAACATCATCTTCTTTGGATAAGGCTGACTTTAGGCGTTCTGTAATGATATCGCTGAGGTGTTGCTGAAATGACTTTTTTGTGAGATGGGTAAACTGCTCTAAAACCTTTGCTGTGATTACGCTAGGGTATACCTGCTTAGAGAAATGCCTGACAAACTCAGGGCTTGGGTTATTAATTTCCTGTTGGAATAGTTGTTTGAGCTCGTAAGTATATTTAAGCTCACTTGCTGTGTTTACGATATTATCTATGTCGAAGTATGACTTATGGAACTTCTTTAATTCTTCAACCTGGTTTTCCCTGATGTCTGTAATGTTGAATTCGAGAAATGGTTTTTCGTCCATTTTGTTTGGGGCAACTAAATCGGTGTAGAAACGATAGATTAAACCATTGGTCAACAACGAAAACTTAGCCTTTGAAACATGGAAATACCTAAGCAACTGACCATCATGAATATCCAGATTCTGCTTCCAATGCTTGCATTCTATAAGAAGGGTAGGGATTCCATCGCGGAAAATGGCATAGTCTATTTTCTCTCCTTTTTTCAAACCAATATCACAGATAAATTCCGGAACTACCTCTAAAGGGTTGAATACATCATATCCCAATGCTTGCAGGAAAGGCATCACAAAGGCATTCTTAGTTGCTTCTTCAGTATGGATTTGTTCTTTTAGTTTAATTACCCTGTCGGATAATTGTTTGATCTGGTCTTTGAAGTCCATGTTATGGGTGTTTTAAGTAATAGAACGAATGTACAATTTCTAATTATTTATTTTAATTTTCTTTCAAGTGTTACCATTGCCATCCTTAAAACAAAAACGGCAACCATTGCTGATTGCCGTCCACGATATTTAGGTCATTAAATTTCTTATTTCAAGCCCATTTCGCCAAGTACCTGTGGTACCCAATGGTTCAGGCGGTCTTCGGTTTGCTCGTCCTGGTTGTCGGTGTCCAGGCAAAGCCCTACGAATATATCACCGCGCTGTGCTTTGCTGAAGTCGTGCTCGAAACCTGCCACAGGGGTAAAGCCAACAACTTTAGCGTTTTTCTTTTCTGCTATTTCGCAGAACACGCCCAGTGCATCGCAGAAGTATGACGCATAGCCATACTGGTCGCCAAGGCCAAAGAAGGCAACTTTTTTACCAGCAAAATCTATCTTTTCCATTTCGGGGATAAACTCTTCCCAATCACCCTGAAGCTCACCATCGTACCAGGTAGGCATACCCAATATCAGGTACTCGAAAGCTTCCATGTCGGCAGCTTTCTTCTTGTATATTTCGCTCAGGTGGACCGAACCTTCACCCAGCACAGCCTCTAACTTCACTTTCATGTCTTTGGCCACACGCTCTGTGTTGCCTGTATCTGTACCGTAAAATAATCCTATAGTTGCCATTATATCTTTTAACCTGTCTGTCTATTATAAAAAAAGCGCCCCAAAGGGCGCTGCGAAAATATAAAACTAAATTTTTCTATTCTGTATTAATTGTGTCAGTATGCTTAGTGGTTACAAACACCTGATTTCTGGCAGCATTTAGGCAATTTAGCGGCTACTGCTTTATCGGGGCTGCGGTCGTCTACTGAGTAGCCTGTATTCAGCACTACCTGCTTTATCTTTTCTGCACTAGTTTTAGCCGGGTCGA
This sequence comes from Bacteroidetes bacterium UBA7692, assembly GCA_002482725.1. Lineage (GTDB taxonomy): Bacteria > Bacteroidota > Bacteroidia > Chitinophagales > LD1 > UBA7692. The sequence continues at coordinate 20,410 of DLGO01000108.1, forward strand.
ATTTTACGTTCACTTCGCTTTTGTTCAGGTTTACCAAAGCATCAGTTACACCTTCTGTTTCGGTAAGCGCCTTTTCTATGCGGCTCTTACACATATCGCACACGCTGCTGGTCTTAAATTTCAGCTTTTCCAGGTTGCCTTTTGCCACTACTGCAAAGGATGCCGATAGGCAAAGTATAAGTGCGATAGCGGTGATGCTCTGTTTTATGATGCTTTTCATGGCGCTTGTTTTGTACGAATATATAGGGATGAAACGGGCGAATGCAATCTATTACCATTTATTGAGGGCAGAATAAAGCTATTTTAACAATGCAATGGTTTCCCGGGCGGCATTGGCGCTGGCACCGCTTCCACCCAGTTTGTGCAACAGTGTTTCATATTCGGCCTGCATACGACTGCGGTTGTCCGGCTCGAACAGCAGCTTTAATGCACGTGTGGTGTTGGCTTCGTTGGCTTCGCCCTGAATGAGCTCTTCCACCACGCGTTTTTCGCATACCAGATTTACCATGGCTATGAATGGCACCTTGACCAGCATTCGGCCTATGAAGTAGGAGACAGGGCTGCCCTTGTAGCATACCACCTGTGGCACGCCAAAGAGGGCTGTCTCCATGGTGGCTGTGCCGGAGGTGACAAGCGCAGCTTCGGCCTGCCTGAGCAGGTCGTAGGTGCTGTCCATTATAACCTCTATTTGCTTGTTCTGTATGAATGACTGATAATAAGCTATACCGTGAACGCTCATGCCTGCTACCACAAAGCGGTAATCAGGAAAGTGTTTTGATACTGCATCGTAGAGCGGCAGCATCTTTGATATCTCCTGTTTCCTGCTGCCCGGCAGCAGGGCTATAGTCTTTTGGGTGGTTTGGCTTTGCTGTGTAGTGCTTTTGATGTGGTTAATTTCATCGAGCAGGGGATGGCCTACAAACACAGCTTTCATGTTATGCTTGGCATAAAAGTCTACCTCGAACGGGAAGATGACGAGCATCTTGTCTACGTACTTCTTTATCTTTTCTACGCGGCCTTCTTTCCATGCCCAAAGCTGGGGCGATATGTAATAGACTACTTTGATGTTGTTTTCCTTCAGGAAAGGGAGCAGGCGCATGTTGAAGCCGGGGTAGTCGGCCAATACCACTACATCGGGGGCAAATGCCAGTATATCTTTTTTACAAAAATCTATATTGCCGAGGATGGTGCGCAAGTTCATGACTACCTCTGAGAAGCCCATGAAAGCCAGCTCGCGGATGTGCTTTACTA
>DLGO01000142.1:0-415 GCA_002482725.1 Bacteroidetes bacterium UBA7692
CGTCCAGCTCTTCGCCCCACCCGCAGCACCCCCATACACTATCTCCGTATGGCTCCTGTTCGTCAGGTACTCCAGTGCTTCCCGCTGGCGGTCGTTCAGGCCGCGGCCTGTTTCATAAATAAATCTGGCTTCTCCATTCTTAAACGATTCAATACGCATTTCCAGAATATTATAGAGGCTCTTTTCCATAGGGTTATTTCTCAGTGTTATAGATTGTATTTATATCATAGCCAATGCGTAACCAATTTTTTACTACATCGACCAATGCGCCTTATTTTCTTGGCTCGCAGGGTGAATCAGAAACCGGATCAATTCTGCACACGGAGCCAAGGCACGTTTCTAAACTATCGGCTGAAGTAACTGCGCAGATTTGTGCAGTTTCGGTTTCTGATTTGGCCTTGCAGCCTTAAAAAGA
>DLGO01000142.1:467-10097 GCA_002482725.1 Bacteroidetes bacterium UBA7692
AAACTATATTGACCAAACCCTGCGCATGTCAAGTCTTTCATTGTTGTTGAGCCAATGATTTAAATACTATAATTCTTGGGCATTCTTCAATATTTCCCAGCGTTTCTCTGGTGTCATATTTCTTGCTTCATCCAGTGTCAAGGCAACATATTTCTTAGGGTCATAACCCAACTCTCCTTTAAAGCTCTTATCATCAGCCACCGCCTCATGATACTTCAATATCGCCATCACAGCACTCCTCCTCGCAGTAAAGGGCGGCGTCTCCATCACCTCCACTACCTCACCACCACAACTGAAATGCCTCGCACGTACATACTGCCCCATAGCAAACCTACTCAACATCAGCAAACACTCCTCCACACTCAGCACCTCCATGCACAACAGGTTCTCAGCCGCAGCTGTCACCTCCTGCGCGGCAGTTACTACGCTTCTTTTTTGAGGGGCTTTTTCAGCTTTTACATGAGCGGTTTTTTGTAATTCAGACTGAAGGGTTTTCTCCCGCTTTTCCGTGAGGGTATTTCCCTGCTTATCTCTCGTTGAAACAGCAGGGTTTTTTATACCTGTATCCTGAGGGTCTTTTTGCTGAGGGTGTTTTGAACTATCCTGCTGAGGGTTATTTCCATCATGGATAATGTTGACCAAAACCCAGTTTACAGCCGGCTTATTTTTGACGCCGCCTATGGCTGCGCGCGCCTCTGCCACCCGCCGCTCATAGCTCTTTATGCCAAGGCCAAATCGCTCTTTGAACAGCGCAAACAGGTCGCGCCCCTTCAGGCCAAGCTCCAGTTTTCTTTGCAGGAATACCACCTGCTTCTTGTGTTGTTTATTCATAATGGTTTTTACATTGGTTATTGTAATTATTTATGGTTTTATATGGCTATGTAGAGACGTCGATTTATCGCGTCTCCAAACCCGTATGGCCGGTATCGTGCTATTCGGGATGTTCTGAAAGGCATCCCGAATTTCAGATAAAGAGGGTTCTCCGAACCCGTATTCTTCATCCTCCTGATTTTCTCTAGGAATCCTGGTTCAGTCAATAATTTTATCACACCACGAATATGAATTACAACCCCACTTATATTCTAGCAAAAAAGGCGACAAAATCTATCAGCCTCTTCAAGTTAAGGATTACCAACACTTTCAAAGGATTCTAAAAAATGTTATTTGCCTTTTTGTGACTAGGTTTGGTTGGTAAGGATTTTTAACCACCAACGATGAACCTAGCTTACCTTGGTGCAAACTTTAGTACAAGGGTGCTTGTGCCTGCGCTGGAGAAACCGCTTGCTATTTATGCATCATCATCAAAAGGAAATGAAATGATATTTGTGAGTTAGCATGTCACAAGCGCCATTGCGTCAATGCTGCAGCCATTGAATATTAGCGCGATAAATACATCTTAAGCGCATTACAAAGAGAATTAAAAACCATACTCTTTCATTCTTATTTTATTACATAATGCTTTTTGGGCTGGTGTAAGTTTACCATCAAGAGCTCTTTTAATAAGTGCAGCACTTCTATGCATAGTCTGCATAACTCCGTCAAGTTCAAAAAGTGAAATATTTAGTTTCCCTTTTCTAGAGTATTTTTTCGGTTTGACAAATAAATTTTCGTCAAAATCCAGATGATCCTGAAATCTATCTCTATAAGGATGGATTATCTTAAAGGTACATTTTGTATAATCATTTTTATTATAACGAGATATGGTATCGAAATTATTCTTTTTAATAAAACCATTACAACCCGCACATGCTAAAACTAAATTCTCAGCTTCAAATATAAACTCCAAATAAATCTCTTTAGGAGCAATATGATCACGCTGTAAATTCCCCACTAATTCAGTATGAATACCACAATAAATACAATGTGGATATTGAATAACAGATAATTTTCTTTTAATCGAGTCCTTTAACCTATCCCTATTGGCTTGAGCCCCTCGTGGTCTTCCTGTTTTTTTCAAAGACTTATCCCAATCCACACTTTGGAAAGGAATTAGGCTAGTAATAAATACTTTTTCGGATCTAGAATATTGTATCACATGCCTTAAATTCTGAAATCTATGTCCTTTTGTACTAGTTTTCATTTAAATAAGTTTTTGCGCTTTTAATAAGCAAGTTTAATGGATCATGGGGGAGTGTTTTAAACTTTTCAAATTTTTGAATATATTTTTGAATTTGCTCTTTATTTCCTTTTTTAGAAGAAATAAGCTTAAGTAATTCTCTTAAATCCATATCAAAATAATGATTTCTAACAGTGGCAACTCCAAACACATTATATAAAATATTCTCTGCGGACCATCCTTCAGTACTATAATCTAAAAATTCTGAAACTGTTTCTAGCTTTTGATTGCTTCGAAGTGATAAAATAGAAGAAGAAAATTCTTTTAAATCGGATACTAAAAAATGAGAATGGCTTGCTATTAAAAAGTGACAAGACCCGCATTTGGCGAATACTTTATTAAGTATATCTACATACTGTAATTGCCAGTTTGGATGGAGACTGATCTCTGGCTCATCGATAAGAACTAGAGAATTTTCTTTGACAACAGAAATTAATGCAAGCATTGAGGTTAAAATTTGAATTTCTCCTGAACTCATACTTTTAATGTCCATAGGAACGGCATTATTTTCACCCCTAACACGCTTATATACAATTATTTCCTTATGGTGAATAAAATTGAGGCTTCTTAATAAAGATAGATTTTTATATTTCTTTCTAAAAGAATCATGAGCTCCCCATTGTTCAAAAATTAATTCTAAAGGAAGTTGAAATTTAGGACCAAAATCAAAGGAAGAAACATTTAACGCTTCCACAATTTGTTCCAGATATTCTATAGGACTATCTTCTAATCTTTTATAAGTGCCAAAATTAAATCCTGCTTTTTCGTAACTAGAATTGGATAAAATTTTTCGTAATCTAGATACTGTGATATTTCCTGCAAATAATTCTTGATTTTTTATTCTGTATCGTATGCTTATTTTGGGAAGAAAACTTAAAACTTTAAAAACATGGCTAACTTCCTTATTAAACCCTTCATTTGCCAAAGCTTCGGTTATCATATCCATAGACTTTGTAATATAGGAGCCTGAAAATGTATAATTCCTATCTGACTTCAAACCTAGATATTCATAGAATTCATTGTCATATCTACCTTTTTTTCTTGTATCAAATTTAGAAAGTCTGATTGGGGATTTGGGAGTAAATTTTTCGTATAAACTATAGGCAGCTGCAATCGCTTTTTGCGGCAGTTCTATTTTAGTTAACGTAGTTTCTTTACCATTTTTTCTAATGGATATGGTTCGTGAATTTTCTATTTCAAACTTATTTTTCCCTATCAGATAGATAAGTTTATAATAATTTTTAAACTGATATTCATCGTTTCCGCTTATCTTATAATTGTACAAATCATTAAATATATCCAGTACAATTTTTAGTAGGCGACTTTTTCCAGTACCGTTTGGACCAATCAAAAGAGTTTGATAAGGAAACTTATTATTAGAACTTATATCATCATTACTAAACTGGTAAAATCCAGCATCAAATTCCAGTGAATCTTTTAATTCTAAACTAATCAATCTGAAACCATTCATAAAAAACAATTTAAATACAGATAGAATCAATAGCTATCGTATAAATGCAATATTGTAAAATATTCTTATTTAATCATAATTATTCCTTATTAATTCAGTCACTGTTATAGGTATTACAAGGTTCTTATATTAAGATATTAAAGTGTCTTTTCCCCGAAAGAGAATTTGGATTCCCCTTTCTTTGCACCATGATCAAAAACATACTTTACTCAATGGCGTCGATAACCATGCTGGGTGCCATGTACGGATGCCATGCCACTAAGCAAATAGTGCGCAACGAAGCAGGGGAGGAGGTGAAGCGCATAAAGCTGAGCCTGGTAGAGGGCTATTCAGAAGAAGGCGACAAGTTTACCGCAAACGATCAGTTTGTAACCGTAGTGTACAAGGGTAATGTAATACTGTGCACGAGTATAAAGGATGATGCAAACAAAACGGCATGGCCAAATGAATATGTGGTGTTTGACTATGCGGTAAACGACACAGTGGTAATATCGCAGCTGGATGATGACTATACCTACCACGACCTGCTCAGTCAATACGTAGGAAGGCTAAAAGTGGGCGTGGGCACAGCAAACAGGAAAACCAGCCACCTGACTTTTCTGGTAGAAGAAGTGAAAGAAGATGTGCGCACCACGGGCACTACACTGCCGGGAAATGGCAACTCGGATATTCTTTTTAAGGATATAAAAGCAAAGGCCGTGATAAAGGATAAGGCCGCGCTGAAGCTGGATAAAAAGTGATGCTGACTAAAAACAAAAAAGGCCTGCAGGTATTTCCTGCAGGCCTTTTTCAATTAAATGCTTGTAAGCTTATTTCAATTCAGTTTCGCCACGGCCTATCAGGTATCCGCTTTGATAAACTTCCACTTTGTATGTTCCCTCTGCTGTGATATTGCTACCCCAGTAAACAGTTACTTTTTTATTTGCGTTCTGGTAGTCGATATCCGCTTTCTTAGAAAACTGGATATTGCTATTGTCATCAGCTGCTTTGAATGTTCCTGAACCCTGGTCCGCTACAGAAATAGTTTCGCCTTTCGGGTTGATGATACGTATGTACAATGGCAATGTACCTGATTCAACTACTTTATTGTCACCTGTTTCAAAAGTGATGCGCAATTGCTGTACTTGTTTCACGCGTTTTGTTTCTACTTCTTTGCCACTGCTTTTAGCTTTGATACCTACTACCGATACGGTAGCCAGTTTCAACAAAGAACCCAACTCAACTTTTTTAGACAATTTAGATTTTTCGTCAGATAGTTGTGCTGTGGTTGCTTTTTCCTGCTCCAGTGTTTGACCAAGTGTTTGGTTTTCAGCTGTAAGTATTTCGTTGTTTTTGGTCAACTCATCTACTTTGCGCTGGAATTCAGCATTCTCTGACTGAAGTTGTTTGATCAATTCGCGTGCTTTGCCTAGCTCAGCTGCAGTGATCTTTCCTTTTTTCAAAAGGCCTTCTATTTCGCCACGGTATTTATCTATCTCTTGTTGGCGGGCTGCAATAACACTATCCAATTCTGCGTTCTTGCCTTTGTATTGGTCAAGCTCGGTTTTCTTGGCATCCAGGTCGGTAAGCAAGGTCTGGTATTGAGTGTCTAGTTCTGCTTTCACTACTTGCAAGTCATTTTTAGCAGTATTGTCCTTATACCAAAGGTAGCCGGCACCACAGTTCATAAGTAGTAGGAAGATGATGATAGCGATGTAAAACTTCTCGCGTTTGTTGCCTGAATTTTCCATGTTACAGTAAGTTGATTTCAACAAATATATCTCTTTGACAGTATATTTGATTTATAAAGGCCTGAGCCTTATCCACAAAGCCATGTTTGAGTGCTTACTTAACTTTTTTTATGCTTCAGAATACAGCCATTGAGCAGTTTTTGGTAATAGATATAGAAACCGTGCCTGGAGTAGCCACTTTCGGTGAGCTGGCACAGGAGATGCAGGCGCTATGGGCTGCCNNACGGATGTGGGTACTGCTGAAAGCTACGAAACCCGTGCAGGTATTTATTCCGAGTTTGGCAAAATAGTATGCATATCCATTGGCTACTTCAGCACGAAGGGAGAGCGACTGTCGCTGCGGCTGAAATCAATGTGCGGCGATGATGAGGGCCAGCTGTTACAGGAGTTTGCAGACTTGCTGGACAACCACTTCCGCAAGGAGGACTACTATGTAATAGCCGGGCATAATGTAAAGGAGTTTGACATACCCTACCTGTGCCGCAGGATGATGATAAACAACATATCCCTGCCCTACCTGCTGGACCTGAGCGGTAAAAAGCCCTGGGAAACAAGCGTGGTAGATACTATGCACCTGTGGCGGTTTGGCGACTACAAGAGCTACACCTCGTTGAAACTGATGGCGCATGTGCTGGGCATACCATCGCCAAAAGAAGATATGGAGGGCAAGGATGTGGCTGGGATATACTGGCAGCAAAAGCAACTGCCGCGCATAGTGGAGTATTGCCAACGCGATGTGGTAACGGTTGCCCGCCTGTTGTTGCGGTTCAAGGAATCGCCCCTGATACTTGGCGATGAAGATGTGGTAATACGATAAGAAATTAATCCCTGAAGCAGGAATAGCCCTTGGTAGTGGTGAAGGTATAACCGTTCTGCACAGTAGTATCAGACTTTGGTGTAGTGCCTGCGCTGGTCTCATACTCATTACCACACAGGTGGAAAAGTGCAGTGTCTGCCGCAGGGTAGCCTATCTTAGGTGGCACTGCTGTAGTGGTGGTAATGAAGTAACAGTTGCCGCATTTTTTCTTGCAGGCAGAAATGGTGAAGAGTAAAACAACCAGTACTATAGCGTATTTCATAAGTTGATTTTTTTGAGGATAAAGCCTATTTGTATCCCTTCAATTCGCGGTCCATATCGCGCTTGGAGTCCTTTTGCTTCAGGCTATCGCGCTTATCGAATGTCTTTTTACCACGGCCCAGGCCTATCTGGATCTTTGCCAGGCCACGGTCGCTCATGAACAGCTTCAGCGGCACTACCGAAAGGCCGCGCTCGCGCATCTTGGTATCTATCTTGTTCAGCTCGCGTTTTTTGAGCAGCAATTTGCGCAGGCGGGTAGGCTCGTGGTTGGTAAAGGAGCCCATCTTGTACTCGGGTATGTGCAGGTTTTTCAGGAACAGCTCGCCGTCCTTTACGATGCAGTAAGCATCGTTGAAGCTGCCGCCACCCTCGCGTATGGCCTTTATCTCCGTACCTTTCAGCATTATGCCCGCATCGAACTCGTCTATTATCTCGAATTCGAACCTGGCACTCCTGTTCTGTATATTAATTGACTTTGGTTCCATCTTTTACAGCAGCAAAATACTGCTTCAGTTTTTCTTTATCTAAAATCTTTTGCCCGGTGCGCCCTGTGGCTATAGTCCGGCTGCCCACAGTCGCAGTAAAACTGCATACCACTTCATTCCGCTCCANNAGCTTGCAGCACCGCTTCTATCCTTACCTCTTCCCCTACAAATGCCGGGCCAATATGCTGCACCTCTACAAAAGTGCCAATGCCTTCTTCGTGCGCTTCTTTCATATCCAGCACAAACAGCCTGCCTGCCCACTCTGCATCGCGCGTCAGCGCAAAGGTGCCGTATACCGGATGCACTTCACCACTTTCAAAAGTAGCCGTATCGCCTGCCAGCACTGTTCTGGTATATTGCTTTACATCACCTGGTGAAAAGAGGTTCCTCATAGCACATTAATATCCTAAAATGGAAAGCATGCTTTCCGCTGTCTGCTCATCGGCAAACACCTTGTAGGTAAGCTCGCCCTTTTTCTTTTCGTCTATCAGCACATGCGGTGGCGATGGCAGCAGGCAATGCTTGATGCCGCCATAGCCGCTCAGCGTATCCTGGTAGGCGCCTGTATTGAAGAAGCCTATATGCAATCGCTCGCCCTCTTTTATGTTGGGCAGGTATACCTGGTTTATATGCGCATCGCTGTTGTAGTAGTCGCCCACATCGCAGGTAATGCCGCCCAGGTTTACCTGGGTATATTCATTGTTCCACAGGTTTACCGGTAGCATGATGAAGCGCTGCGACAAGCCCCATATATCGGGCAGGTTGTTCATCAGCGAGCCATCTAACATATACCATGTTTCCCGGTCGTTCTGTTTCTTTTGACCCAACACAGAGAATATAACACAGCCGCTTTCGCCTACTGTATAGCTGCCGAACTCGGTAAAAATATCCGGCTCCTCTACACCCTGCTGCTGGCAGGTAGTTTTTATCTGCGTCACTATTTCGTTGATCATGTATTCATAATCAAAGTCGAAAGCCAGCGATTGCTTGATGGGCATACCGCCGCCCAGGTTCAGGCAGTTAAGCTCCGGGCATATCTTTTTCAGCTCGCAGTATATCTTCAGGCTCTTGTGAAACTCAGTCCAGTAGTAGTTTACATCCTTTATGCCCGTGTCTATAAAGAAGTGGAGCATCTTCAGCTTGAAGTTGGGATTGTTCTCTATTTTATCTTTGTAAAAAGGAACAATTTCGTTGGGGCGTATACCCAGGCGCGAAGTGTAGAACTCATACTTCGGCTCTTCCTCCGCAGCTATGCGCATGCCTATGTTTATCGGCTCTTCGGTTTTGCCGTATTTCTCCAGCTCATCCAGGTTATCCAGTACAGGGATTACATTTTTGTACCCCGAGTTAATGGCCTTGGTGATATTGTCCATATAGCTCTGCGTCTTGAAGCCATTGCACACGATGGTAATATCCTTCGTCAGCTTCTTTTTCTCTTCCAGCTTGGTTATCAGGTTAAAGTCGAACGCGCTGCTCGTTTCTATGTTTACCTTGCTCTTTAGCGCCTCTTCTACTATAAACGAAAAGTGGTTGCTCTTGGTGCAGTAGCAGTATACATAGTTGCCTTTGTAATCATTATTGGCAATGGCTGCGTTGAATAGCCTTCGCGCCTTTTGTATCTGCTGGCCTATTTTTGGCAGGTAGGTAATGCGCAGGGGCGAGCCGTACTTCTCTATAATCTCCATCAGGGGCAGATTATTGAACTGAAGAGAATTGTTCTCTATGGTAAACTCCCTTTGCGGGAAATCGAATGTTTGCTCTATCAAATCCTGATATATTGGATTGCTTCTCATCTACAGCCTTTAATTTTCGCAAAAATACATGAATTTCAACAGTATAGAACAATATAGAATACATTAACTATAAACTGAAATGGCGAACTATACCACGATTTACTATTTTCGAAGCCCCAAACTACTGTTAAAAACTGAAGAAAGAAGAGTATGTACATCATAGAGCAGGAACTGAAATCTAATACTGTAAAGGCTTTTGCGGCCTTGTACAATGCAGCTATAGAGGAAAAAGACGTAACCATAAACATTACCAAACCCGACCACGAAGGAGATTTTACCGTGGTGGTTTTTCCGTTGGTAAAGCACTCTAAGCTGAATCCGGTGCAAACGGCCAATGCCCTGGGCGAGTACCTGCAGCAAAACCTGGATATCATCAGCAAGTACAATGCGGTGCAGGGCTTCCTGAACCTAACTTTTACCGATGTATTCTGGATAAAGCAGCTTCAGGCCATATCGGAGCAGGAGAGCTTCGGTCAGTTTGAGCCAAACGGCAAAAAAGTATTGCTGGAATATTGCGGGCCAAACACCAACAAGCCGCTGCACATAGGACACGTGCGCAATATGCTGCTGGGCTTCAGTATGAGCGAGATATTAAGCGCCAACGGGTACGAGGTTATCAAGGTAAATATATACAACGACAGGGGTATAACGATATGCAAAAGCATGGCGGCTTACCTGCTTAGGGGCAACAATAGCACCCCTGAGTCTACAGGCATAAAGGGTGACCACTTTGTGGGCGACTACTATGTGATGTTCGGGCAGCTTGTAGTAGAAGAGCTGCATGCCAAATACAATGTGCCGGGCGATGTAAATGTGTTCAAAGCCATAGGCATAGAGCGTGAAGTAGCAGAGCAGCAAACGGAGGCTTTTGCCCTGGCAAAAAGCCTGCTGCTGAAATGGGAAGCGGGCGAAGAAGAAACCGTGAACCTTTGGAAGAAGATGAACGGCTGGGTGTAA
>DLGO01000142.1:10122-10332 GCA_002482725.1 Bacteroidetes bacterium UBA7692
ATACGATGGTTTCCGCATTACCTATAATACCCTGGGTGTTGACTTTGTAAAAGAATACTACGAAAGCGAAACCTATAAGCTGGGCAAAAATATAATAGATGAGGGCCTTGCCAAAAACGTGTTCTACAAGCGCGCAGATGGCGCTGTAGCTATAGACCTGGCACCGGACGGACTGGATGAAAAAGTATTGCTGCGGGGTGATGGAACCAG
>DLGO01000066.1:0-4270 GCA_002482725.1 Bacteroidetes bacterium UBA7692
CTGTGCCAGGGCTGGCTGGAGGGCTACCTGCTTACGGGCAGGCATGGCTTGTTCTCGTGCTACGAGGCGTTTATCCATATTATAGATTCTATGTTTAACCAGCACGCCAAGTGGCTGCAGGCATCGCGCGCTATACCTTGGCGTAAGCCCATAGCATCGCTCAACTACCTGCTTACCTCGCACGTGTGGCGGCAGGACCATAATGGCAACAGCCACCAGGACCCGGGCTTTCTGGACCTGGTCGCCACCAAAACGGCCGGCATAGTGCGCATATACCTGCCGCCCGATGCCAATACGCTGCTATCGGTTACCGACCATTGCCTGCGTAGCCGCAACTACATAAATGTAATAGTGGCCGGCAAGCACCCCGAAATGCAATGGCTGGATATGGATGCTGCAGCAAAGCATTGCCGCGCAGGTCTTGGTGTCTGGCAGTGGGCTAGCAACGATAATGGCGGCGAACCCCATGCCGTGCTCGCATGCGCAGGCGATGTGCCTACGCTGGAAGCAGTTGCTGCGGTGCAGCTGCTGCGCGAATTTTTCCCCGACCTGAAGGTACGGCTGGTAAACATTGTAGACCTGATGACCCTGCAGCCCGAAATAGAACACCCTCATGGTATCAGCGACAGCAGGTTCGATGCGCTCTTTACGCGTGACAAGCCAATAATATTTGCTTTCCACGGCTATGCTACCCTGATACACAGCCTTACCTACCGCCGCGCCAACCACCGCAACCTGCATGTGCGCGGTTATAAAGGGCAAGGCACCACCACCACCCCTTTCGATATGGTAGTGCTGAACGATCTGGACCGATTCCACTTGGCAATGGACGTAATAGATCGTGTGAAAACACTGGGCGGCAGGGGAGTAGCGGCTAAGGAAAAACTAATGAAGAAGCTAAAGGAGCATAAGGCTTACATAAACGAACATGGCGAAGATATGCCCGATATACTGAACTGGAAATGGACGGGGAACGATGATAAGCATGGTGCTGTACAGGAGGCCGAAGTTTAATCTATAACCTATATTTACAACATGGAGCTGGACGATATAGTTGACTTTAATTCTTCGCCAAAAATGCTGGAGGCCCTGCATGCCTGTGGCAGCAGCAAGCACTTTGCCGAGGGCGATGTGATACTGGGCGAAAACGCCTACATAAGGGCTATACCCATTATACTTAGCGGAAGCATAAGGGTAATGCGGTCGGACAACGAGGGAAGGGAAATACTGCTGTATTATATACGGGCAGGCGAAAGCTGCATTATGTCATTTTTGGGTGGCATACACCACAATACCAGCAAGGTAAAAGCCATTGCAGAAGAGGATACCGAAATACTTTTTATTCCGGTAGAAAAGGTGAGCATGCTGATAAAAGAGTACCCCGAATGGCTGGACTATATTTTCCGCCTGTACAACAAGCGCTTCGAGGAACTGCTGGAAGTGGTGAATGCGGTGGCTTTCAAAAAAATGGATGAGCGGCTTTTGAATTTTATTCAAAAGAAATGTGCGCTTACCAACAGCAATACGCTGCAAATAACACACGAGCAGCTGGCAAATGAACTGGGAACTGCACGGGTGGTGGTTTCGCGCCTGCTGAAGCAGATGGAGGATGAGGGCCTGGTAAAGCTGGGCAGGAATAAAATTGTGCTTGTGTAACATAAGTGGCTGTGCGCGCCATGCCTATGCCGGATTTTTGCAGTGCTAATATTTTTTTACTTAAAAAAATGATATCACATGAAAAAGAACATGGGCGCTATGGACAGAACACTGCGGGTAATTGTTGCCATTGCCATTGCGGGTTTATACTTCGCTGATTTTATATCCGGAACTACAGCCATTATATTGCTGGTGCTGGCAGGGGTGTTTTTGTTTACCAGCATGCTTGGCTTTTGCCCGCTCTATTATCCCTTTGGCATATCAACAGATAAAAAAGACGNNCATTGAAGCACATTGCCGTAATTGCCCTGATAGGCGCGGCGGCGGGCATGCTAAGCGGCATGTTTGGCCTTGGTGGGGCTATCGTGATTATTCCTGCGCTGGTGCTTGGGCTGGGCTACAGCCAGCAAATGGCACAGGGTACAACGCTGGCAATGATTGTAATGCCCATCGGCGCTATGGCAGCCTACCAATACTACCAGAATGGATTTGTGGACCTGAAGGCAGCTTTGATAATGGCAGCTTTCTTTTTTGCTGCCAGCTACTTTGGCGCCAGGTTGGCAACGCAAATACCCAGGGATATTATGCAGAAATCATTTGCCGTGTTGCTGGCAGCAATTGCGGTAAAAATGTGGTTGCAAAAATAATTTGGCCAGTGTAACAAAAGTAGCTGTGCAGGCAAAATGGCCTGCCGAACTTTGCACCAACAAAACAACATTGAAAATGGAAATCGAAAAAATAATAATGGACAAGCAGTGCGCCATAATAGATGTGCGCTCGCAGGCAGAATTTATGGGTGGCCATGTGGAAGGCTCTGTAAACATACCACTACAGGAACTGCCAAACAGAGTAGATGAGCTGAAAGGCATGAACAAGCCGCTGGTACTATGTTGCGCATCGGGCAACCGCAGCGCACAGGCACACCGCCTTATGACCCAGCTGGGTGTGGAAAGCTACAATGGCGGCTCTTGGATGGATGTAAATTTTTACGCATCAAAAACCGCTTAACAGTATGCTGGACACAATTAAAAAACTATTTGGCCTGGGGCCAAAAACAGACTATGCGCAACTAATGAAAGAAGGCGCGGTAATTATAGATGTAAGGACCAAGGCCGAGTTTCAGCAGGGGCACATAAAGGGTTCGCAGAATATTCCGCTGAACAACCTTTCTAACCATTATGCAAAATTCAGTAAAAACCAGCCGATCATTACCTGTTGCGCTTCGGGCATCAGGAGTTCTTCGGCCAAGGGTATTTTAAAATCAAATGGCTTTACCAACGTACACAATGGTGGCGGTTGGAGCAGCCTGCAAAACAAAATAAAATAATTATGGAAGCACATTATTATAACGTAGACATTAACTGGAACACAGAGCGCAAGGGCACTATGAACTCGCCCGAGCTGAACAGCAGCATGGAAGTGGCAACCCCACCCGAATTTCCCAAAGGCATAGCAGGCATATGGTCGCCCGAGCATTTGTTTACAGCAGCGGTAAGCAGCTGCCTTATGACTACCTTTTTATCGGTGGCAGAGAATTCTAAACTTGCTTTTACAAACTTTGTGTGCAAGTCCAGCGGAAAGCTAGAACAGGTAGATGGCAAGTTTATTATGAGCGAAATAGTACTGGAACCTACGGTAACCATAACCGATGAAAAGGATAGGGAAAGGGCCGAAAGGATTTTGCAAAAGTCGGAGGCAGCCTGCCTTATATCCAACTCGGTAAAATCGAAGGTAACTATGATACCAACCATTGTAATAGCATAAAAATGAAAACAAGATTATTTACAGGGTGGACAATGACACGCGTACTGTACCTGCTGGCAGGCAGCGCTTTAATTGCCCAATCGGTCATCAGCGGCCAGTGGTTTGGAGTAGTGTTTGGCATTTATTTTTCTTCTATGGGATTGTTTGCCTTTGGCTGCGCAGCGGGCAACTGCTATGCAGAACCGGTTGCCGGCCATACTAATGCAGACAAGGAAATAGAATTTGAAGAAATAAAATAGTACAACTATGGCACAGAAATTTTCGGAACTGATAAATAGCGACACTCCCACACTGGTAGACTTTTTTGCGGAATGGTGCGGCCCTTGCAAAAGCATGAAACCCATTTTAGAAAACCTGAAATCAAATGTGGGTGATAAGGTGAAAATCATAAAAATAGACGTGGACAAAAACCCGCAGGTTTCAGCTCAGTATAAAATACAGGGCGTGCCAACACTTATACTTTTCAGGAACGGGGAGATAAAGTGGAGGCAATCCGGGGTGGTGCCGGCAGGTAGTTTAGAGCAAATAATCAATCAATATTCAGGCTAATGAAAAATCAATTCGCTATAGTTTTTGTAGTTGTTACAATGTTGTTTAGCAGCTGCATGCCGGGGCAGGCGCAAAAGTCCGCAACCAGTTTGTCGCCTGTAGATTTTGCAGAGAGAATAAAACAATCGCCAAGTGCCCCGCTGGTAGACGTGCGCACGCCCGATGAATTTGCTAAGGGTCATTTACAAAATGCCCTTAACTATGATTGGAACGGCACTGCGTTTGATACTCAAATTGCGGCACTGGATAAATCGAAACCTGTTTTCGTTTATTGCCTGAGCGGAGGGCGCAGCGGCTCGGC
>DLGO01000066.1:4359-8576 GCA_002482725.1 Bacteroidetes bacterium UBA7692
TATAAAATGGAGGGCAGCAGGGCTGCCTGAAACCAATGGCAATAAGAGTGGCGCAGCCGGTATGTCGAAACAGGCGTTTGAAAACCTGCTGATAAGCGACAAACTGGTACTGGTGGATTTTTATGCAGAATGGTGCGCCCCTTGCAAAAAAATGAAACCTTATCTGGATGAAATTACAGAAACCATGTCTGATAAGGTGGTGGTAATACGTATCAATGTAGACGATAACCAGTCGCTTTGCAAGGAGCTGGGCATAGCAGCCTTGCCGGTGTTGCAGCTCTACAGGCAAGGTGGCTTGCAATGGCAGAATTCGGGCTTTACAGACCGGGAAACAGTACTGGAAAAGCTGAAATGATAATCTGTATTTACAGTATTAGCAATTCGTGTTATTGCATACTTTAACGGTATTAGGGTAAGTGTTTTGTTTTTCCCTACCACACTGCCAGATGATCCTCAGCCACGCCCGTAGCCTCAAATTTTTCCTTCACCCCATCTATCATCACAGTACCGCTTATGCGGCCATAAGCCTGTACAAAGATGCTTTTCATGATCAGCACATTCACGTTCTCGCTCCTTGCGCCATTGGGCTGTAGGCGGCAGTCCAGTAGACCATCCGTGGTATGTATGTGCCATGGGCTTTTATCCAGTGGTTGCTCCATGCTGAAAGTGCCACTGGATAGCACAGTCTTTTTGCCATCTACCCACAGTATGTTCTCCATGTCGTTGTTGAAGTGCTTTACCAGGTTCACGCCTATGCTTTTTCCGCTTTCGGTTTTACCTACCAGTGCCAGCCAGTTCCATTTGGTTTTGCGCGGTGGGTAGCCTTTGGTAAAGTCTACAGCCGCATAGTTGCCGTTGGCCGTGTAGGTATTGCCATTGTGCTTTATGGTAAGCGTGGTGGGTAGGCATACATTCTTATAGGTGAAGTTAAATGGTCGCTTACCCTCTGATGGCGCTACTATGCTGGCACCATCCGTGTTATTGGTTATATCCATTTTTAGTTCAAACTTGCCGTTGTAGCCCAGGGTTATTTTGCCATTGCTGCTCTGTATGCTGTATTTCCCCAGCTTCCATTCTGTATTCAGCTGTGGGTCAAAGGATGATGGAAAGCCCAACGGCACCAGTTGGCTGTCCTCTACAAATACATTGTCCTTAAATGAATAGAAATAGGCAAACGAAGTAGCTACCACACCCGCATCGGCTATGGCAATGCCGCAGATAAGGTCCGGCGAGTACACACCGGTAAATATCCATGTCTTGCGGCTTAGCCTGCGGTCGCTTAGCAGCCCGCCCTGCTTGTCCCAGTGGGCGGTAGATACATCCTGTATCAGGTCGTTGTAGATACCGTAAGGTAAGTGTCCCTGGCCTTTAAGCAGGCTTTTTTCCGCAGCAGAAATCATGTTGTATCCGATAGTAATGAAATGACAAGGTACAGAATAGGCTTTAAAAAACAAGGGCATTCTTTCCGTAGAAAAAATGCCCTCGTGTCATCGCCATCAGGCAATTATAAAATGTGTTTGTATTATACGTTGAACATAAAGTGTACGATATCGCCATCGGCTACTACATACTCTTTTCCTTCGCTCCTTAGGCGGCCTACCTCACGTGCAGCAGACTCAGATCCGTACTTCACGAAGTCATCGTAAGAAATAACCTGCGCGCGTATAAATCCCCTTTCGAAGTCGGAGTGGATAACACCTGCAGCTTGTGGTGCCTTCATGCCGCCGGTTATAGTCCATGCGCGCACTTCTTTTTCTCCTGCGGTAAAGTACGTTTGCAGGTTCAGCAGCTTGTATGCTGCGCGTATCAACCTGTTTAGTCCGCTTTCTTCCAATCCCAGGTCCGCCAGGAACACGTCCCTGTCTTCTTTGGTTTCCAGCGATGCTATTTCGCTTTCTATAGCAGCTGATATTACTACTAGTTGTGCATTTTCATTGGTTATTGCAGCGCGCAGTTGCTCTACCAGGGCATTGCCTGTAGTTACGCTTGCTTCTTCCACATTGCATACATATATCACTGGCTTTGCGGTTAGCAGTTGCAGGTCTTCTACATACTTTGCATCTTCTTCTTCTACCGGGGCTAGTCTGGCGCTTTTGCCTTCCTCAAGTGTACGCTTGTAGGTTTCCAGCACCTCTATGCTTTTCAATACATCGCGGTCGTTGCCTTTCGCCAGCTTCTTTTGCTTGTCCAGCTTTTTATCTACGCTCTCCAGGTCTTTTAGCTGTAGCTCTGTATCTATTATCTCTTTGTCGCGCACAGGGTTTACGCTGCCGTCTACATGTATTATGTTCGGGTCCTCAAAGCAGCGCACCACGTGTATGATGGCATCCACCGCGCGTATGTTGCCCAGGAACTGGTTGCCCAATCCTTCGCCTTTGCTCGCGCCTTTCACCAGGCCTGCTATGTCTACAAACTCAATAGCCGTAGGCACCGTGCGCTGTGGTTTTACCAGCTCTTCCAGCTTATCCAGCCTTGGGTCCGGCACCGTTACTATACCTATGTTAGGGTCTATCGTGCAGAAAGGGAAATTTGCCGCCTGCGCCTTGGCAGAAGATATCGCATTGAACAGAGTGCTTTTGCCCACATTCGGCAAACCAACTATACCACATTGTAAACCCATATTGAATATTTGAGGGCGCGAAGATAAAATTGTATTTAATAACTTTTGCCCTAATGCCGCCCCTGTCTCAAAGAGTTGTTAAAATATGGATGAAGCGACAGTTATTTACACCCCTGCCAGCTTCCTCAACCGTTTCCACAGCGAAGGAGCCTCTTCTGTCTTTGGCGCAGCTGTATTAGCATATACAGAGCCGGAATCAGCAGTTGCTGCAGGCGCAGCTACTTCAGCTATATTATCTAATCCGCTGCTTTCAAAGCCTGCTTCACGGGTGAGCCGCTTCGTCAGCGCTATTACCTCGTTGCGCTCCAGTATCTTCTGCTCAAAATCTACAGTACCCAGCGGCACACCGTATTTGGGGCGCTGCACTATATCCTGCAAAAAATTATCGAAGCTGATCAGGAAATTCTCCGGCATCCGGAACCGCTCTATAGGGGCATTTTCCACAGCATGGTCCCTATAGTGAAAGGTCATATCCACGCCCTTCGATTTCACGCCTGCGGTTATAGCCTTGCGTATTTTATTGCTGCGGTTAGGCGGCGAATAGTGTACTATGCTTTGGTCCAGCACCACCACATACCCGGCTTTTACATATACCGGCACGGCCGCTTTTTCCATCACATCATCGTTGTTGGCAAAAAAGAACGGCAGGGTAGGGCAGCGGATAGATTTTATCTTGTCGTAGTGCGTGCCCGGCACCATAGCCAGCGCGCCGTTGGTAGCATCTACATCGGTTAGCGGCACCCAGCAGTTCAGCGCTATGTATTGCTCCTCGTCCACTATGGTCCAGTCCTGGTGTATGCCCAGCTGGCTGTTGGGATTGGGCATCTTGTACAGGAATGCTGCGCCAAATGGCTGGTAGTTCACAAACAGGCGCTCGTAGTGCTTCGAAAATATCTTTACTATTTCCTCGCTGGCCTTTTGCTTGTAGGCCGCATCAGGCGAGTAGCTGCCCGATACAAATCCCGCATTCTGTTGCAGGTTTGGGTGCAGGCTGTCGAACAGCGCATTCAGCGCTGCTACTTCATGCTCCTCCAGAAATGGCGCTACCACAAATCCCTGCTTATCGAACAGGGCCTGCTGCGCTTCATCTTTAAAAATGACCTTCGACATTAGCTGAATATTTTTTCCAGTATGCGTGTGTAGAATTTTTTTGGTGCTTCAGGCTCTGCCTGCTTTGGCGCTTCGGCCTGTGGCGCTGCTGCCTCCTGTGGTGCAGGTGCAGGCTTTGGTATCTCCCTCTTCGGCTTGCCGTATAGTTTCTCCATGCCCGCCGCATCTATGGTAGGGAAGTTGTAATCTACCAGGCCCTTGCTGGTGCCTACTTTCGGCTTGTCGTGTATGTTGCTGCCAAACTGGTCAAAGTCCGTCATGAAAGATTCGCTCTGTTCAAACACTTCGATCTTTCTACCGTAGCTCTCGTGCCAATAGCATGTTTGGAAGGTAGCATCCTTGTGAGTAAAGTAAGTGTTCGTTACTATCCGTATATCATTCGATCTGTTGGCTTCGGAGTAGTGGATAATGCTCTGGTCAAAGATGATTGCCTCGCCGGCTTTCGGGTACACTTTTACCAGGTGCGGTTTTATATCGTCCGAGCTAT
>DLGO01000021.1:0-26397 GCA_002482725.1 Bacteroidetes bacterium UBA7692
TTCCTTTCGGTTGTTTTGTATCATTTACCTGCGGTAAAAATTCAGCCAAACCACATTCACAATCAATCATTTACTACCACTTTTGAGCAAAAAAATATTGCGGTACTTTTTCGGCTTTCCCATTGCGGTAAAATTGAACACCTCCAATCATTCATAAAATCCATATGTCATCACCAGATTTTCCATCCCACCTTTGGTAAAAAAACACTACCCACTTGCGGCAATTCTATGTGAAAACTTGCGGTACTTTTCGCCCCTCCGCCGTGGTGGTGTGTCTTCACCCAACTTCCCTCGGCGTAGGCTATTGCCTACGTCGGATGTGATTGTAGGCTGTGCCTACGGCTCGCTACAACGCTGGCATTGAACAATATTTCAAAGACTACTCCTCCATTTTTGGTAAGAAAAACCTGCGGTACTTTTCCTCATCCCACTTGTTAAAAAATGGCGGTGGTTGGCGGTGGTTGGCGGAAATCGCGCTTTTTCAGGTGGGTACCGCTTTTCTTGCGGTACTTTTTAACACTCAAACCATTACCCAACAACGCATTCACCAACAATCCTGCGGATAAAAACACCATCAAAACTGTCAGCTTCTGTCGGCTTCCCATTCCAAAAAAGTGGCGGTGGTNNTGGTTGGCGGAAATCACGTTTTTTGCACCATTTTCAATATGTTAAAAAGCTACGGTGCACAATTGCAGTATTTCTGTCGGTACCTATAGACACTATCGCAAGGATTCCTTTGTGATAAAAACCAAAAATTCTTATTTGCATTCCGGCTGCTTCCATCCGTGAAATTCCATAATCAGTTAATCCGTGATTCAGACAAAAAAAAGAACGCTCCGGGCCAAAGCCCGCGCTAAGCTAAATCCCAACTGCCATCCGACTCTAGCAAAAAAGGCGGCAAAATTGTTAAAGCGCCTCAAGCCCTTTATATATAAGAGTTAATGCGCGTTTTAAAAATCGTTAAGGCTGCTTTTGGGAGCTGCGGAATGACAAAAAAACCTCTGTTTGAACATAGTTCAGACACCATGCCCCTACAAAAAAATTGCTAGGCTATTGTTAGAATAAGATTGCACAAAAGCAGACAGTATGGCAAAATTTTATTAATTAGCCTTATATTTTAGAAGAATAAAGCATAATTACCGTTTTCATATTATACTTTTGTTCAATAGCCTGCGTAGAATTATTATTGATTTTTAGTTTTTTAATATAGAAACAAGATGAGCACAGCCAATATAGAACCTGCAATTTTACCCGAAACAGGGCTTCTCACCATAGAAAAACTTGTTTTCTGCCTGGACCAGGCACATGTAGAGCAGTTCAAATCGCACCTGCGGCATACAGATTCGCTGCTGCCGCTAAAGCTGATAGAAAGCATAGAGCAGAAGCTGAACGGCAACGATAAAATTGATATATGCGAGGCGGTATATGGTAAAAACGATAAGAAGACCAAGCAGACCTTCAACCAGCTTGCTTCCTATACATTCAAGCTGAGCGGCTACCTGTCGCAAAACTACCCGAACTACCTGCTGCAGAACATAGACAGGATACAGAACCTGGTAAACAAAGGTGAGCTGGATGCCGCCAATTATATAGCTGAAATAGTATTGGACATAGCCGAGCGCATAGAGGATTTCCATGTGCAGATCATGCTGCTCAACTTCAAGGTGCAGCAGTCGTACCTGTTCAAAGACAATACCAAGGGTGTAAAAATGCACCGCCAGATGATGGATGTGCTGGAAAAAGAGAAGGTGTTTCACGAGCTGTACTTTATGCTGCGCACCAACTTCAACATAACGCGCGAAAATAAGCTGCCACCCGAGGAGGTAGACAAATACCTGGCTAAATTCCGCGAATACTTCGAGCATCCAAGCCTGAAGCTGCGCATGATAAGCAAGTTTGCTACCTTCTATGCCTTATATTATTTCAAGGCCGGGGAGTTTGTGTCTGCTACCACTACAGAGGACCTTGCCCTGTTCAACAAAGACCTGAACACCTACAGCTATGTGGTGTTCCCGTTCCTGTTCGACATGCAGAGCAACATCGGCTTCCTGCGCCTGAACTCAATGGCCGTGGACCTGAACACCACCGAGGGTGGCAGGGAATACACCAAGCTGCGCGAGCACTACAACCAGATGCTTTTCTGGAAAAACTTCGTAAACATACCCGAGATATTCACCATCACGGTTAAGGCATCGGCCTACCTCTCCAAGTACCACTACACCATATACCGCAAGGACGAAAAGCTGATGGATGATAAGGATGCTAATGAGATAAGGAGCCTGATAGAGCGCTGCAGGACCATACTGGACCAAAAGAAAGTATGGACCAAAAACCATGTGAGCGACCTGATAAACCTGAAGCTTACCTATTCGGCCTTATCGCTGTTGGGCACCAAAGAAGAAACAAAGAACTCGACAGAAGAGCTGGAATCGGTATTGTTCCAGTACCAGCAGATCAATTTTGCTGCCAGTATGGATAGTATTTTTGTATGCCTGATGATGGGCTATTTTGCCCAGCAGCAATACCAGAAGTGTGTAGAGAGCTATTCCCGCTACACCAATACTACACGTGGCAAGGTGATGTACGAGGACAATGACCTGAACATACATATCTATTACTATGTGTCGCAATGGCTGCTGACCAGGCGGCCGCAATATGCCAAAAAGCTGAAGGGCTGCCTGGACAAAGCAGTGGGTAACCCCTTCCTGAAAAACGGGGAAGACACCGTTCGCGACCTTGCTGCTTACTATAAGATAGAAATTTAGCATCTTTGTAGCACATGGAGCTCACGGGTATTATTATTACCGTTATACTGGTAGCATTTTTTTCAGGCCTCGAAATTGCGTTCGTATCTGCAAACAAATTGCGTATAGAACTGCTGAAAGAGAAGGGCAGCACCCGCGCAAAAATTATCGCCAACTTCAACAAGGAGCCTGCGCGCTTTATCAGCGCTATCCTTATCGGGCTCAATATTGCCCTGGTAATTTTTGGTAGCATCACCGCCAACTTCCTGGTACCCGAAAGGTTTGGCCTGCCGCACATGGAAGAAGTTCCGCTTCTTATCACCCAAACTATCATTACCACTTTCTTCATCCTTATTTTTGGTGAGCTTATCCCCAAGATATTGTTCCGTGTAAACTCCGACAGCACCCTGCTGCTGTTTGCCTACCCTGCACAATTACTCTACTGGATTTTGCTGCCTATGTCGCTGCTATTCCATGCGCTATCCCGTGGGCTTATCCGCATCATATCGGGTAAAAACGCTGCCGAAACGAGGCAGTCATTTACCGAAGATGACCTTGGATACCTGGTAAAGGAAACTGCCGCCAATGAAGACAACGAAGAGCATGAAACGGACGGGCTGAACTCTGAGATATTTGAAAAGGTGCTGTACCTGAAAGATGTGAAAGTGCGCTCGTGCATGGTGCCACGGTTGGAGATAATAGCGCTGGAGCAAAACGAATCCATTGAGGTGCTGCGCAAGAAATTTGTTGATACCAGCCTGTCGCGCATATTCATATTCGATGAAACGATTGACAAGATACTGGGCTATGCGCACCACTACGACCTGCTTAAAAAACCGACAGCTATAAAGGATATACTGTGGCAGCCGATAGTAGTACCTGCTACCATGAATGCCCGCGACCTGATAGCTCAGTTCATACGCGAAAAGAAAAGCGTGGCATGGGTGGTAGATGAATATGGTGGTACTGCGGGGATAGTAACCCTGGAGGATGTAATGGAAGAGATATTTGGTGAAATACAGGATGAGCACGATGAAGAGTCGCTGACCGAAAAGAAAATATCCGATACTGAATATATACTGGCAGCAAGGCTGGAAGTGGATTACCTGAATGAAGAATATGGACTGAACATACCTGAGGGGGAGTATGAAACGCTGGCAGGGTTTATAGTGGCGCACAACGAGGATATACCCGACGAAGGCGAGCAGATACAAACGGATGATTTTGAGATAAAAATACTGAAGGCCTCCGGCAAAAAAATTGAGCTTGTCAATTTCAAATTGCGCACAGATAAGGATTAGGAACTTACAACCGCAACCCTGCTTCCGCCATCTGAAATTTAAACAAAAAGCGCAGTGACTTCAATTTACCGTACAATACTGTACTTTAGAGCAAGCATGAAGCATCTTTTACTGGTTATTGGTTTAGTCTCTTTTGCCTGCAGCGTGGTAGCTACCACCTGCAAAAACTGCAATAAGCTTACCTATATAGAAAACAAAGGCCAGTGGGAAAAGCAGGTGCGCTACAAGGCCGACCTGCACTATGGTGCGCTGTTCCTGGAAGATGCCGGCTATACGCTTTCCATTATGGATTCCAATACCATAGATATGGTGAGGAGGCACCAGCACAGGAAATTTGAATACACGCCCGAATCTCCATTGATGCTCAAGAGCCACGTCATCAATGTATCTGTGGCAGGTGCCAGCCCTTTGGTAAAAAGGAGCAATAGGGATACTGTAGAGGGCTATTACAACTACTTTCTGGGTAATGACAAAGCCAGATGGGCGAGCGGTGTGCATGGCTACCAGGAGGTGGTGTATGCGGATATATACCCGGGCATAGACTGGAAGGTATCGTCTGAAAATGCGGCGATAAAAACAGAGTGGATAGTAAAGGCCAACAAGGGCACTGCAAAAGAGCTGCCGATAAAATTGCTGTACAAAGGCAGTGAGTCGCTTGCAGTAGAAAATGGCGCGCTGGTTATCGGCACCTCCCTGGGCAAGCTGATGGAGCATAAGCCATATTGCTACCAGGTGGTTGATGGAAAGAAAAATGTGGTACAATGCAGCTTCGTGGTATCAGGCAATGCCGTATCCTTTTCGCTGCCGCAAAACTACAACCCCGCCTACGACCTTGTTATAGATCCGGTGCTTACCTTCAGCACCTACAGCGGCTCTACAGCCGATAATTTTGGCTATACCGCTACATTCGATAGCAAGGGCTTTGCCTTTGCCGCAGGTAGCGTGTTTGGCAATGGGTACCCAACCACTACAGGCGCTATACAAACTACATGGGCCGGCGGTACTGGCACTGTAAATATCCCCGGTTCGGATATAGGCATTACCAAGTATTCACCCGATGGAACACAGCGCATATACTCTACCTATCTGGGCGGCAGGAGCGATGAGCTGCCGCACAGCCTTATCGTTAACTCCAATGATGAGCTTTTCCTTTTCGGCACTACCAGCTCCAATAATTTTCCTGTTACTGCAGGCGCATTTGATACTTCATACAATGGTGGTCCCGATCCACTGCCATTTAACGGGCTGGGCGTGCATTACAGGTTTGGCTCCGATATAATTGTATCACGCATAAGTGCCGATGGTAAAACACTGCAGGCATCTACATACATAGGCGGCACAGGGGTAGACGGGCTTAACATAAGCCCTGCACTCAAATTTAACTATGCCGATGAGGTACGTGGCGAAATAGACATAGATAAGCAAAATAACATTTACATAGCTACCTGTACTACTTCACCGGACTTTCCCGTAACTGCCTGCGCCTTTCAGGATACCATTGGTGGCGGGCTGGATGGTGTTATCATAAAAATGAACAACAACCTGAACACCATAGTGTGGAGCTCATACCTGGGAGGGGAAGAGGATGATGCGATATACTCTTTGTCCATCGACCAGGCCGATGATCTATACGTATGCGGTGGCACTTTCAGCGAGCTGAATTTTCCTGTAACTGCCAATGCCCTGCAACAGGCTTTTGCCGGGGGGCGTAGCGATGGTTTTGTTACCCTGGTAGACAAAAGCGGATCTAATATTATATACTCTACCTATTGGGGCAAGGCAGATTACGACCAGATATATTTTGTAGAAAATGGGAAAAAGGACAACGTATATGTAGTGGGGCAAACCATAGGTGGTGACCCGGCCTATATTTATAATGCGGCCTACTCCAATCCCAACAGCGGTCTTTTTATCACCAATATGACCTCGGATCTGGATTCGCTTGTATGGGGCACGCTGGTAGGCTCTGGCCGCAGAGAACCTGATATTTCGCCTACCGCATTCCTGGTGGATTATTGCAACAAGGTGTACCTGAGCGGGTGGGGCAGCAGGAGCGTGAGCCCAGGGCTCAGCACCCTAAATTTGCCTGTTACCAATGACGCTTTCGATAAAATAACCGATGGCAACGACTTCTGGCTTATGGTAATGGAAGATGACGCCTCTGCCCTCAGGTATGCTACTTTCTTCGGCAACCAGAACCAGAACTCCCCCGACCATGTGGATGGTGGCACATCGCGCTACGACAAGCGCGGCATCCTGTACCAAAGCGCATGCGCGGGTTGTGGTGGCAGCAGTACTTTCCCTACTTTCCCCAATCCGGGCGCTGTATCCAATGTTAATCCCAGTGGGCAGTGCAACAATGCAGTGTTCAAGTTCGATTTCAATCAACCCATTGTATTGGCAGATTTTGATTTGCCCCCTATACCTTGTTCCCTGCCTGCTACAGTTACATTTACCAATACCAGCTATGTAATCGGCAATGCACAGTACAAATGGACATTCAGCGATGGGTTTACCACTACAGACAGCAATGCTACTCGGACCTTTACTACACCGGGGCTGTATACCATAAAGCTCGTTGCCATCAACACAGGAAGCTGCAATGGTTCGGATTCCATTACAAAGACAATCCGCATACTTTCCAATTCTACTTATTCGCTACCCTCATTATCTGTTTGTCCGGGTCAGACGAAGCAAATAGGGCTGGAGCCATCTTCTACGGGCGAAACCTACTTATGGCTGCCAAGCAATACCCTGAACGAGCTGGATGTTCCTAACCCTTTCGCTACACCCACGTCAACCACTACCTACTCGCTTACTATCCGCAAAGGCAATTGTGTCGATACGCTTCGCCAAACCGTGGTGGTGATAAAAGATACTATAAAAATAGACCCTGCACCGGGAATATGCCCAGGCGACACCCTTCGCCTTCGTGCGCGCAATACCTTGCCCGNNTTACCTACCAGTGGTTGCCTGCCGGCCAATTCATAAGCGGCACCAATACTGCTACTCCTCTTTTGGTTCCCAAAACAGGTGCGGTATATACCGTGCGCGCCACCAACAGCGCGGGGTGCCTGCTCCAGGATTCCATCAGGTTCAGCTTCAGCAGCAATATTGCAGATGCCGCATTTGACCTGCCCAACCTGCCCTGTAAATTACCTGTTACTGCTACTTTTATTAACCGCAGTAAGGTTACCGCAGCAGGGCGCTATACCTGGACTTTCAGCGATGGTTTTACTACCACAGACAGCAATGCCGTAAGGACATTTACGGCTACGGGTACATACACCATAAAACTGGTTGTTGTAGACTCTGCAAGCTGTAACATAACCGATACGGTAACAAAGTCTATCCGGATATTGAACAACTCATCTTCGACCCTGCCGGCCATTACCATCTGCCAATACCAAACCACTAAAATAGGTGTGGCGCCTGTAGCAGGTGAAAGTTACCTTTGGAGTGCAGACAGCACCCTGAACAGGCTGGATATATCCGATCCTGTGGCTTCGCCGGACTCTACTACCGCCTATATGCTTACCATCAGAAAAGGTAATTGTGTAGATACCATACGGCAGACGGTTATTGTATTCAAAGACTCCATACAACTGAGCGGCACACCTGCCACCTGTCCCGGCGATACGGTGCAGCTGGAAGTGAAAAATTTTGCACCGGGACAGCCATTGACCTACGACTGGCAGCCTTCAAGCCTCATCATCAGCGGTGCAGGTACTGCCGTGGTAAAAGCCCGTACGCTTGCTGATACGACAATTTCGGTGCGCGTAACCAATACTGCTTATGGATGCTTGTACCAGGACTCTATCCGCATTGATATATTTTCCCAATTGCCCTCATTGCAGCTAACGGCTACTCCAGATACTATCCGCTTTGGCGATACATCTCAGCTCAATGCCTTTATTCCTTCAGAGGCTAGCTTGGTATGGCGACAAGACACTACCCTGAGCGACTATTCTATCCTGGACCCACTGGCCTACCCGTTGCTGACTACCACGTATTACGCTACTGCTTCCGATACTAATAATTGCAGTGTGATAAGCAGTGTGCGTGTTGTTGTATTGCGCACGCCATGCAGCAGCACAGGCATATATCTGCCCAATGCATTTACGCCCAATGGCGATGGCAAAAATGATGTGCTGTATGTACGTGGCAACGACCTGAAAAAGTTTAAGCTCGAGATATACGACCGCTGGGGGCAGTTGGTATTTGAAACTACCGATAAAAACAAAGGCTGGGATGGCAACTACAGCGGCAGCGCGTTGAATGGTGCTGTGTTTGGCTATTACCTTACAGGCGACTGCACCACCGGTTCTTCATTTCAGAAAAAAGGAAACATTACCGTTATTAAATAAAAGCATGAAAAGAATATTACCTACCCTATTTCTGGCAGTTATCGCCCAATTCATTATCGCGCAAACCACTACCTACACCATGTCGTATGGCGGCAATACGAGGGATTATATAGTGTACAAGCCAAGTGGCTACAACAGTGCACAAAGCTACCCGCTTGTATTCAACCTGCATGGCTACACCAGCAATGCGTCGCAGCAGATGCAATACAGCATGATGAACAATGTGGCCGATACTGCTAAGTTTATAGTGGTGTATCCCAATGGTGTTGCCAATGCCTGGAATGTCGGCTTTGGGGCAGGTGCGCCTTATGGTAGTGGCATCAATGATGTAGGCTTTATTTCCAAAATAATAGATACGCTGAAGCAGCAGCTGAGCGTTGATGCTAATCGCATCTTTTCATGTGGCATGAGCAACGGAGGCTATCTTAGCCATCGCCTTGCCTGCGAGCTATCGGGTACCATTGCAGCCATCGCATCTGTTACAGGTTCTATTACCGATAGTACGGCATTCTACTGCAATCCTACGCGCCCTGTTCCTGTATTGCAAATACACGGCACCACCGACCCTGTGGTAAACTACAATGGCCTTACCCAATCCTTTGCGATAGAAAAACTGATGGACTTCTGGCGTGCCAAAAATACATGCACCGCACTGCGCGATACAGTGGCCATAGCCAACACCAGCCTTACAGATGGATCTACTGCACAGCTTATTCGCAACAATAGCTGTAGTGCCGGCAGCAAGGTTCACCTGTTTAAAATTATCGGAGGTGGGCACACCTGGCCGGGTGGTGCAGTAGACCTGCCATCCAATGGCAACACCAACCGCGACTTTAATGCCAGTCAGGAAATATGGCGCTTCTTCCGCCAGTATAGTCTTTCTACACCCAATGGAATAGGCAATGTTGCTAATATAGAGACAGCATTATATCCTAACCCGGCATCGGGCGGTATTACTATTCAGTGCAGCGAAATTATTTCATCAATACATATCTACTCTATCACAGGAGCACTTGCCTTCTCTGCATCAGTAGATGCAGCCAGTGTAGAGTTGAATACTGCAAACCTTGATACAGGCTTATATATTGTCGGCATAAGAACAACTGCCGGCAGCATCATTACAAAGCGTTTTGTAAAGCAGTAGTTCTCTAAATTACAAAAGGCAAAAGCTGCCGATTGTATTCGGATTTCCGGATAGCAAGATAGATTAAACAGGCTTTACCAAAGGCACTTCCATAAATACGCCAAACTCCTGCGCAAAGTTGACGCTAACACGTGCGTGCACGCTGCCTTGCTTGTCAAAAAAGCGCGCTTTTGGTGCTAAGGGAAATATGCCTTCGTGCCATATATCCGGATGTATATACAGGCCCATGGTGCCGTCAAAATAAAAGTTCACAAACTTGTCCGGCGAAACATCATCACCCGGCAGTGCCAGCGGTGTTACAAAAGGTGTTCCGTCTATAGGGAAGAAAAGCTGTCCACCATCGGGGTGGTAGTTGGCATGCCACAGCAATACTCGCTCCGGGCCCGTGCTCAATTCTCCACCGCGCACCGCATCTTTAGGGTTTGTGCTCCAGCCCAGCAGGTATTCATCTTTCACGGCATTGTTCCTGCCAAACAGCACATCACCCTCCCACCAGAAATCGAATATGCCTTGCTTGGTGCCTGCCTGGTTGCCTGTATCTGCATCTATAGGCCTGCCATGCGGTTTTGGCCACTGTACTATTTCCATGGCAAAGGTTTCATACTCATCCCTGCTCACCAGGCATCCGTAGCCTTTCAGTGTTTCATTGGTGGCCACTACTGTGCGCACGGCATGCCATGGCAATGTTTCCGGCACATCGGGCTGCATATAATTTATTGGCTGGCTCATGTTTTCTTTCGTTTATGTAAATAAACAATCCTTGTATGAAGCCAATGTTAAGCCGTCTGTGGACCGTAGATTTTTTCGCGCTCTTACTCCTTCACAAATCTGCGAATAACAGTGCCGTTGTTAGTTGTGGCATGCAGGAAATATACCCCCGGTGCTAAGTCCGCTACATTAATGTGATTATCCTTAACAGGCTCATTGCGCATTATTGCTCCTAAAGTATTTTGTATGGACACTTTAGCAATAGTTGCGGACTGCTCTCCACCCAGATACAACGTATTACCTGCGGGATTAGGATATACATACAGTGCATTGGATGCAACCTCGCCTATGCCCAAGGGAGACCCGGTGGTAAAGCTGAAAGTAGTAGACCACGGGCCATACTTGTTGATGCCCCTCTTAGACCGTACATGCCAGTAATACGTGGTATTATAATCCAGCATATCATTTAATGTGGTGTTGCTTGGGTCGTCAGTACCACTGCTGCTGGCGCTAAACGAAGGACTGGTAGATAATTCAAACTGATAGTAAAACTGGAGGAAATTCTGTGTAGGAGCAGGTACATCTGTCCAATCCAGGTAGGTAGCTGCCACACTTACATCCACTGCTCCATCTGCCGGTGATAGCAGGTTGATGATGTCATCGGTAGTGCTGAATTTCCACGGCCCCACCCAGGCGCCTGTGTCAGTACTATTGTATGCGCGCACTTTCCAGTAATATGTCTTTCCTATTTCCAGCGATAGTTCATACTGTTGTGCATCTGAGCCTGCAGTCTGCACCACATCAGGGTTAGAAAAAGCAAGGCTTGTATCTACGAAAGCATCATAACCAGTGGCACCGGGCGCATCGGTCCAGTCCAGGGTGGTCTCATCGCATATAAGGCCTGTTGTATTGTTGGCGGGCGATACCAGGCGGAATGAATCCAGCGCAGGTACAGTGCTGCCAAACAGGCGCGCTATAAACGCATCATTGCCCGTAAAGCCCACTATTACAATCTTGTCATCGGGCTGCTGCACCATGTCGAATATCTCCATATTGTTGCTGCCAAAATTCAGCATGACTGTACCATAAAGCGGCTCCCCAAAAGTAGGTTCCCGCCAGCCATCAAAATCCAGCTTCATGATCATGCCTGCCGAAAGGTTGCTGGACGAGTTGTAGCCAGCACCGGCAATGAAGAACTGCCCGCCCGGAGTGGCGCACATTGTATTGGCATAGGCCTCGTTGCCATTGATTGTAGTAAAGTATCCTGAACTTAAGCCTGCATAAGCCCATGAATCATCGCTGCCATTGGCTTCCACACGTTTCAGGGCCATCCTTTCGTTGCGGTTGCTGCTGCCGAAGTATGCTACCTGTCCACCGGCAACATATATTTTTCCCGTACCGGGATCCAGGTACATGCCGTTGTTTTTGCCCATATAATCCTGCACTGCATATCCATCGCCTTTAGCGCCAAATGTGCTGTCCATGGTGCCGTTTGCATTTAGTTTTACTACCAACCCTTCATACAGGAAATTCAAGTTGCGGTCGGTGGTGTTGCCTGTAGCAGTTATTTTGCCGGAGGGCGCCACGTACACATCCTTTAAATCATTGTACCACCATACGCCTATACCCTTGCTGATGCCATTGCCATTAAATGTGGAATCCGGCCTGCCATCGCTTAGGTAACGTGTTACAAAAGCTGTTGCATCAGTACTGTTCAGGATTGAATTGCCCACAGTGATTAGATTGCCTGTTAGGGCGTGTATCCTTACTTTTCTGAAAGCATCTGCATCATTATTGCCCTGCAGGTTTTGCAGCACTATACCGTTTACCCCGAAGGTGCTGTCGCGGGTGCCATTGGCATTGTAGCGTACCAGCGCGGCAAACTGCTTTGTACCATTGCTGCTGGAGCCGGCCAGTACAAACTTGCCGGTAGTTTCATCGTATGCTATAGACAGGGCCACATCTTCGCTGCCAAGTTGCAGGTCGGTGGTGATACTGCCGCTGATACCAAAGGTGTTGTCCAGAGCGCCATTGTCCGTAAACTTCACACAAAAGAAATCATTGCCGCGCGCTGCGCTATAGGTGCTGCCTGCTATCAGGAAAGAACCATCAGGCAGCAGGGCTACGCCATATGCTTTGTCCGCTCCCGGGTTCAGGCTCTTGATCACCTTGCCTGCATTGCCAAAAGAAGGGTCCAATGAACCACCAATCTGGGCGTGCATACCTTGTAAGGATGAAATACAGATAAAGGCAGCGAGTAGGCGTTTCTTCATATTAAAAATTAAGTGTGTAAATATAAGGTTGTGTAAGGAATATCTTGGAATCAATCCTTGTTCCAGGGTGCGGGATATTATATTGAAACCTTAAATACTTGGCGTGGTTGCTAAATTGCCCGTATTGTATACTTTTGTACTTATTGAATAACCCGCAATAACCCGCCATGAAGATTCCCTTATATGCTGCTTTATTTTCATTGCTGTTTTCTTCATGTAAGTTTTCAGGGTTTTATGATGAAGCCAACAGGAAATTTTCTGACCAATACTTTAAAACAGCCATAGCACACATAGAAATGTACAATATCCGCCATGGGCACTACCCTGCGGTATTGGATAGCCTGGAGTTTATTGGCGATTGGAATCAGTTTATTTTTGAAAGTGTAGCGTATGAAAAACTTGATACAGGATATCGCCTGGATGTTGTCATTGGGTTACAGGAAGTGAACCCTGAAGAAATTAAATACCCGGCAGAGTTTTGGAAAGGTCTGGGAATCAAAAAATCTAACGTTTTGAAATAGCCTTTAATGAAAAAAATCACAGAGCTTACAGCCACAGTTATAAAGCCGGTATACAAATGGGATGAATACGGAAACAGGTATCCCGAAGAGCAGGAGTTTACTTATATGAGACCTGTAGAAACAGCAGATACGGGTATCCGCTTTGCACACATGTTTTTGGATTCAATAGGCGTGCAGGTATTGATACAGATTTCATCTTACATATTTGAAGCAGCATGGCCAACTTGGTTTCCATCTATGCACAACGTCATAGTGCTTATTATCATTTTCATAGTATGCTTACTGTATTTTCCTGCATACTATATATTGACGGAATACAAATGGCAGAGGACGCCCGCAAAGTTTTTGACAAAAACATTGGTGATAGATGAATACGGTAACAAGCCTGATTTAAGAACGATAGTGGCACGTAATATCTTTCGCTTTGTTCCTTTTGATGGCTTTTCCTTTTTGGGTGAAGGAAGGCGTGGCTGGCACGACAGATGGTCAAATACCTGGGTAGTAACCGAAGGGGAGCTTGCACGCTTACGTCAACTACAGGCGGAGCAGCAGGATGCAGTATAACAATGGGATATTACTTATCTGTTGCCTTAAGCGCCAAAGTAGTAAATGACTTACCATCATATTTGAAAATGCCCTTGCCCACTGAGCCCAACCATGTATTGCCAACTTGGTCGTGGCTTATAGTCCATAATGAATCGCTGGGTAAGCCGTCTTTTTCTGAGATATTGGTAAGTGCTTTGCCATCGTAGCGCCATACGCCTTCATCTATTGTGCCAAACCAGATGTTACCCGCATTGTCTTCTGTAACAGACCACACACGGTTGAGCTTTTGTATGCTGTCTTCCAGATGTGCCTTTACCAGGTTTTTGCTCAATCCTTTTTGCTCGGAGAAGTTGGTGAACGATTTACCATCGTACACGCAAACGCCGCCGCCGTTGGAGCCAAACCAGATGTTGCCCGCCTTGTCCTGCAGTATGCTGCGAACAGCTCCTTTATTCAAACCCTTTTCGGTATAGTAGGTAAACGATTTGCCATCGTATCGGCACACACCCATTTGCTCTGTCCCCATCCAAAGGTTGCCTTGCTTATCTTCCAGTAAACTGTAGACAGAGTAGGGTCTTTTCATATTGTTGACCGAATCCTTAAACGAAGCGGGATGTATAATAAAATTGGTGAGGGATACTCCATCGTACTGCCACACACCATTGCGGTTGCCAATCCACACACAGTCCGGCTTATACTCCAGTCTGCTGCCGTAGTTGTAGTTGCGCGGTCCCTGCCCATCGGTAAAGCTGGTAAATGTTTTACCATCGTAGCGGCAGATACCATTGTGGCAATCGAACCAGATATTACCCTCCTTATCTTCTGTAATTTCAGCAACCCAGTCGTGCAGGAGACCTTCTTTTGTGGTAAAGCGGGTGATGGTTTTGCCATCGTATTTAAACACACCATTGGCCTCGGTGCCAATCCACATATTACCTTTGCTATCCTGTAGCATGGCGCGTATGCGCTTACAGCCAATGCTGTCGGGCAGCCTGCAGTCCAGCGCCTGTGCTTTTACAGTATCCGCTTTTTTGGCTTTAGCGGAATCATTGTCAGTTAGCGGTTTTTTGCCTTGCCCAAAGCAGCAGGTAAGGACAATGAATAAAGGAAGTATGTAGTAGAAGTGCTTCATGTATCAAAGATACAATGGCGCGGTGCTGCTAAGTCCTAACGAAAAGTTAATGCTGTAATCAAAGCTCGTTAGTTTAAGTGTATCGTTTCCATAAATTCAATCTTTACGGGCAAATGGCTGGACACGGCACCATGTAAGGATTGGCTTTCTTCTCCGGTTAAATTTACCCGTTGTAATTCGGGTCAAATTCTACAATCCATTCAATGCCATATTTATCCCTGAACATTCCGGCGTATGTGCCCCAGGGACTATCGCCCACGGGGCCTTCAACATTTCCACCTGCTGATAGTCCTTTAAAAAGTTTATCTGCTTCTTCACGGCTTTCTGCACTGATTGATATTTTTGACCTGTTTTCATTTTCGTTAACCCGTCCCATAAATTCCGGAACATCATTGCCTATTAGCACATTGTATTTCCCTATAGGCAAAACAATGGTCATTATTTTATTTGCCTCGCTTTCCGGCACCGGAAATTCAGCACTTGACAGGTCTTTGAAACGGATGACCTTTGAGAAATCTCCTCCAAAAACCGATTTGTAAAAAGTGAATGCTTCTTCCGCATTTCCATTGAAGTTGATCCACGGATTGATTGTTCTCATAAGTTTATGTTTTTCGGCTTACGCTGTTTATGGCAAATATATTTGGATTTTTTGTTGATTATAAGGGCTGGATGCACGCTGTTGTATGACAAGGAGGGAGAGAGGGATTCGAACCTAGTCTTGATTTACAAGCAATTAGTGGCATTGATAATAGCTGTACCCCCGATTGTGCCCATAAGTAGTACGTTGGAAATTTTTATTTCACGGCTTTACCAAAACTGCGTTTTTGGATACAGGGATTATCCGGGGCGGATGATCCCTTGAGCGGGGGGCTTCAATCTTAATTGCTGTCATCGCTGCGCGATTCCCGGCAATTTTTGTTTCCCGGCATTACCAAAACTGCGTTTTGGACTGCCGGGAAACAAAAATTGCCGTCCACCTTTCGGTGGACAGCAATTAAGATTGGCGGAGAGAGAGGGATTCGAACCCACGGAACGCTCATCACGTTCGACTGTTTTCAAGACAGTTCCATTCAACCGCTCTGGCATCTCTCCGTGGACAAAAATAGAAAAATCGCTTATGATTAAAAGCCCTTGCAAAAATTTATTGCAGAAAGGCCGCTTTTTTAGATAGTTATGCGTGTGGGTGTTCGAGGCTATAACCTTTGCAGCAGTAGGCCTGTAGGGCACATACAGATGCCTGAATTAAAAATCTGACGGCATGGACAAATTCTTGTTGTAGTAGATGCTGGCGTTCAGTTCGTAGCCTATGAGCAGTACAAATGCATTGACATTGAACCAGACCATCATAAGCATAATGGTGCCTATGGACCCGAATATGGTATTGTAGTTCTGCAGGTGGTTCAGGTAATACGAGAATCCCAATGACGCCAGTATAGACATAATGGTGGCCACGGTAGCTCCCGTGGATATAAAGCGGTACTTCTTTTTAGTAGAGGGGCCGTAGTAGTATATCATGGAAATAGAAAAGAAAAACAGCAGTACAATAATCAGGTAACGCACAAAGTTGATGAAGAAGCGGGTGTACTCGTTTTCGATATTGAGGTAGCGGAATATGTAGTGAAAGATATCCTGCCCCACGATGATCATAACTATAGAGAACAGGAACAGCATAGCCAACAGAAAGGTAAGCTTAAGGGCCACGATGCGCGTTTGCAGGGCATTGCGCTTGGTGTAGTGCTCATAACTCTTGTCGAACGAGGCCATCATGCTAACCACACCATTGGAGGTGAGCATAAGGGAAAGGAAGAAGGCAAAGGTCAATAGCCCGCCGCGCTTGTTGTTCAGCACGTCGTTCAGCGTACCGAATATGAACTCATAAAACTGGCCCGATGGCAATATGGTTTTCAGCAGGCTTTCGATATTGGTAGGGTTAAGCGCTTTTATGTTGAGGTATGGCAATAGCGAAAAGATAAAGATAAG
The DNA here is from genome assembly GCA_002482725.1 of Bacteroidetes bacterium UBA7692. Lineage (GTDB taxonomy): Bacteria > Bacteroidota > Bacteroidia > Chitinophagales > LD1 > UBA7692. Next base: position 16,717 of record DLGO01000021.1, read on the forward strand.
CGCAGGGAAGAGCGCCAGAAAGAAACTGAAGGCGATGCTTTTGCTGCGCATCGGCAGCGAGTTCTTCCTAATTTCTTCCATAAAAAAACGCTGCACGTGGTACACAGGCACATCATCGAACCCCGGCAGGGTTATCAGTTTTATTTTTTCCTCCCATGGTTTCAGGTGGGGGTATTTCTCAAGAATTTTTAACCAGATCTTATTCATTCATCCTTTTTCGTTTCAAAAAACCGTTGCAGGCTATCCGTTAGCAATTTGGGTGCACGGGTGGGTTTGTTGTCGTCTACCTTTACAAAGACAAGCGAAGTATCCCCTTCGTTTAAAAGCTCCCCGTGCTGGTTGTGTATGGTGTACCGCCAGGTGATAACGCGGCCGGGCATTTCATCTATATACGCGGTTACGGTCAGCAAGTCATCGTAAAAAGCCGGCCTGGCATATTTTATCGACATGCGGGTTACCGGCATTATTACGCCTGTTTCCTCTATCTGCTTGTAGCTGATACCTGTAGAGCGTATTGCTTCTGCACGTGCCTGCTCGTAGTAGTACGGGTAGTTGCCGTAGTACACGTATCCCATTTTATCGGTATCGCCAAAGCGGACCCTCAACTGATGCTGATAGCTGAACATATCGGTCAAAAATAATGGGTAATTGCAATGTGGGGTTGTTTTTCGCATCATTCCGGTTTCCAATCGCCTAGATTCAAAGTCAATTTTTTTAATTCTCCAGCTACAAGCTTTTGGATATGAAGGCGCTGAGTGATGGCAGGAATTTATTTTTTTGGCTGTCAATTTGTCTTTTTGAGTACTATTGGCAGAGATTTTGAGTAATTGCAGTAAATATTAAGGAAATCATGGAAGAAAATAAAGATAAGCAGGAGGAAGGTTCAAATATATTCAACGATATGAAGGAGCAGGTAAAGGACTTTTTCAGCAAGGGGGAAGATGTTGCTGAAGCTGCTGATAATGAGCAAGATACAGTGGTAGATAGCGCAAAGCTGCAGGAAGAAAACGCACAGCTTACCCAGCAGGTAGCTGAGCTGAAAGACAAATACCTGCGCCTGTATGCCGACTTCGATAATGCGAAAAAACGTCATGCGCGCGAGCAGCTGGATATGATACAAACTGCCAGCAAGAACGTGATAAAGGACATTTTGCCAGTAATAGATGACTTTGAGCGCGGATTGAAAACCATAGAAACTGCCACAGAGGTAGCCCCGGTAAAAGAAGGCGTTTTGCTGATTTACAATAAGCTGGTGGGTACTTTGACGTCAAAAGGCCTGAAAGCCATGGAGACGAAGGGACATGAATTTGATGTGGAATTGCACGAGGCGATTACCGAAATACCTGCACCTACCCCAGAAATGGCCGGCAAGGTGATAGATGAGGTAGAAAAGGGATACCTTTTGAACGATAAGATCATTCGTTTTGCCAAAGTGGTAGTGGGCAAATAGGATATTGACGGATAGGAATTACATTATTTGAGGATATACATACAATGGCAAAGAAAGATTTTTACGAGATACTGGGAGTGGCGAAAGGCGCAACTGCGGACGAGGTGAAAAAAGCCTATCGCAAGATTGCGCTGAAGTACCACCCCGACAGGAACCAGGGCGACAAGGCAGCGGAAGACAAGTTTAAGGAAGCTGCTGAAGCTTATGAGATACTGGGTGATGCTGAAAAACGCGCACGCTACGACCAATATGGCCATGCAGGGGTAAGCGGTCCGGGAGGCAGCGGTGGTTTCCAGGGTGGTGGTATGAACATGGAAGACATCTTCCGCAACTTCGGCGACGTGTTCAACGGTGGCGGTGGCGGCGGAGGAGGATTCGACCCGTTCGAATCTTTCTTTGGCGGTGGTGGCGGAGGACGCGGTGGTCAGCGCAGCCGTGGCAAGCGTGGTGCCAACCTGCGCATTAAAGTAAAAATGACCTTGAAAGATGTGGCCTTTGGCGCACAGAAAACGATAAAGGTAAAGAAGCATGTAGTGTGCCATACCTGCGATGGTTCGGGTGCCAAGGATAAAAGCTCGGTAGGCAAGTGTACGCATTGCAACGGGCAGGGTGTGGTAAGGAAAGTGTCGAACACAATACTTGGCCAGATGCAAACCAGCAGCACATGTCCGTACTGTAATGGCTCGGGCGAAATGATTACCAAAAAATGTACTACCTGCAACGGTATAGGTACAGAATACGGTGAGGAAACACTGACGATAGATATACCTGCAGGTGTGCAGGAGGGCATGCAGCTATCGATGAGCAGCAAGGGCAACGCAGGTGAAAACGGCGGACCGGCAGGCGACCTGATAATAAATGTAGAAGTACAAAATGATACAGAGCTGAGCATAGACGGGCAAAACCTGATATATGAGCTGAACCTGAACTTTGCAGATGCGGCACTAGGCACGCAGGTAGAAGTACCGACCCTGGAGGGCAAAGCAAAATTCAAAATACCGGCTGGCACGCAGGCAGGCAAGGTCTTCCGCATGAGCGGAAAAGGGTTGCCATCGGTGAACAGCTACGGCAGGGGCGACCAGCTGATAATAGCGTATGTGTACACCCCACAAACCCTGAATGCAGAAGAAAAAGCATTGCTGGAAAAAATACGCGGTGCGTCTAACTTTCAACCAAAGCCGGGAGAAAAAACCGACAGGGGATTTTTTGAGAAGGTGAAAGACTTTTTCGAATAATACAAATAGCAGACAAATTATTGAACGCCACATTGCTTAATTGGAATGTGGCGTTTTTTATTTATGTTTATTTTCTACCTATACCGTAACATGGAATACTTCAACACCCTGGAACCCTTGCTAAGGACCTTTTGGTTCATAGCATTGCCTGTCAGCCTTGTGTTTATTGTGCAGAGCATCATGACCTTTTCGGGTGCCGATAGCAGTGATGGATTGAATGCAGATTTTAATGGCGACATGCATCATGGCGATGGGCCGTTTCAGCTATTTTCTTTCAGGAACCTGATTAATTTTTTGCTGGGCTTCGGCTGGTCGGGTGTGGCATTTTACAATGTTATTACTACGCCGGTGTTATTGATACTGGTAGCTACCTTGATCGGTGCAGGCTTTGTAGCTGCATTCTTCTTTATGATGCGGCAGATACAGGGATTGGCCGAGGACAACACTTTCAGGCTATCGTCTGTGGTAAATAAGAGTGCTTCTGTTTACATCCCGATCCCTGCTGCTAATGGTGGAAGGGGAAAAGTACAGGTGAGTGTAAATGGTTCGTTTCACGAAATAGATGCCATTACAGAATTTGAAAGAATAGAAACCGGCGCTACGGTAAGGATAGTGAAATTGCAAAGCGAAAATCTTGTATCAGTTCAAAAAATCTAAATAAACTCAATGGGACCATTAATCATCGTCGTTGTTATTGTCGTTGTATTATTTACAACACTATCTGCCCTTATCTCGCGCTTCAAAAGATGCCCTTCGGATAAGATATTGGTAATCTATGGCCGCACGGGCGGTACATCTGCTAAGTGTGTGCACGGTGGCGGTGCCTTTATATGGCCGGTTATCCAGGATTACGCATTTCTGGACCTGAAGCCGATATCGATAGAAGCCAACCTGACCAATGCGCTTAGCAGGCAGAACATAAGAGTAGATGTGCCTTGTCGTTTTACCATAGCTATATCTACTGAAGCCGATAGCATGAACAATGCTGCTGAAAGGTTGCTGGGTCTTACGCCTGCGGGTATTCAAGAACTGGCAAAAGATATATTGTTCGGGCAGTTGCGTCTGGTAATCGCTACCATGACGATAGAAGAGATAAACTCTGACCGCGATAAGTTTTTGGAGAACATATCGAAGAACATAGACAACGAGTTGAAGAAAATAGGCCTGAAGCTGATAAACGTAAACGTAACGGATATAAAGGATGAGTCGGGCTACATAGAAGCGCTTGGAAAAGAAGCTGCTGCTAAGGCAATAAACGAGGCAAAAATAAGTGTTGCCGAGCAACTGAAAATAGGGGAAACAGGTAAGGCAATAGCTGACAGGGAAAAAGATGTGCAGATAGCTGAAACCCAGAGGGAGCGCGATGTGAAGATTGCCATAACCCAAAAGGACAGGGAGATAAGCATAGCCTCTGCTACCAAAGATGAAGCCATAGGAAAGGCCGAAGCTGCAAAAGATACCAGGATAAAAACATCGGAAGCAAACGCGCTTGCAATAAAGGGAGAGAACGAAGCGAAAGTTTCGATAGCCAGTTCGGATGCATTCCGCAGGGAGAAAGAGGCAGAATCGTTGCGCGTGGCAATGACTGCTGAGAAAGTGCAGCAGGCAAGGGCTCTGGAAGAGTCGTACATAGCGGAGCAAAAAGCAGAGGCTGCCCGTTCTGAGAGGGAGCGCTCCACGCAGTTTGCCAACATAGTGATACCTGCAGAGATAGCCAAGCAGCGCGCCATAATAGAAGCACAGGCAGCTGCAGAAACCATAAGGGTAAATGCGAAAGGTGAGGCCGATGCGATATATGCCAAGATGGAAGCGGAGGCCAAAGGTTTGTTCGAGATACTGACCAAGCAGGCAGAGGGTTATAAAGAAGTAGTAGCTGCGGCAGGTGGCGACCCTAATAAGGCGTTCCAGCTATTGCTGATAGAGAAGTTGCCGGAGCTGGTGAAAACACAGGTAGAAGCGGTGAAGAACATCAAGATAGATAAGATAACTGTGTGGGATTCGGGCAATGGTGCGGATGGTAATTCATCTACCGCCAACTTTGTGTCGGGCATGATGAAAACGGTGCCTCCGTTGAATGACCTGTTCAACATGGCGGGACTTAACCTGCCAACTTACCTGAAAGGGAATGAGCAGGCGGAGGAAGCGAAAGAGGACGAGAAGAAATAAGAGCAGTCTTAAATATTACATCCACAGTTTTAATGTTTACTCATTGGGGCTGTGGATTTTTTGTTTGTGGAATTTCAATGGTAGACAACAACATTTAAAAGACTTTACACACGCAGGGTTTGGTCAACATAGTTTTTCTTAGCCATTCTTTTTCCTTGATGAAAAAGAATCAAAAAATCAAGCGCTGTATTTTCTTTTAAGGCTGCAAAACCACGTCAAAAACCTAAACTCCATGATCATCGCATCTCAGGATCCCGATAGTGCTATAATCGTGTTGGCGAGCATGGCGTTCTTAACGGTTTTTGACGTGGCCTTGCGAGCCAAGAAAATAAGGCGCAGGGGTCGATGTAGTGAAGTTTAGGTTACGCATGGTCAGTTTCATATTCCTATAGTAATGGGATAAACCTTTATACGGCTTGGATGTTAGTTAACTAATTGTTTTACATTGTTATCTTCATAATAACAGAGGTAGAATCTAATCAACAAAACAACTATTTTCGCCAATATGCAATTTCTATCTCCCGGTTTTTTGTGGGCACTAGCTGCGCTATCTATACCGGTCATTATACATTTGTTCAGTTTCAGGCGGTACAAGACCATCTACTTCAGCAATGTGCGTTTCTTGAAGCAGGTGAAGGAAGAAACCGCTTCGCGCAACAACATAAAGCACTGGCTGGTGCTGGCTTCGCGCTTGCTGGCGTTGCTGTTCCTGATATTTGCTTTTGCGCAGCCATTTATACCAAAGAAGAATACCAGCGTGCTGGCAGGCAAAAAATACGTGAGCGTATTTGTAGATAATTCGTACTCCATGAATACGGTGTCGGATGGTCTGTCGCTTTTTGAGAAAGCAAGGCAGGCAGCCAAGGAGATAGTGAAAAACTATGGAGAAACGGACAGGTTTCAGCTATTGACGAATGAGTTTAGCGGCAAGCAGCAAAGGCTACTGAGCAAAGAGGAGTTCCTGGCGCAGCTGGATGCTGTGGAGATAAGCCCCGCATCGCGCGCGCTGGAGGATATAGCCAAGCGGCAGGCCGATGTGCTATCGACCGAAAATGGTGCCAACAGGGTGGCCTATATCATCAGCGATTTCCAGGAGGGCATGAAGGGCTTTGCACCGGATACTACCACACGGTACAACCTGATAGCGCTGAAAGCAGATGAGCAGAAGAACCTGTATATTGATACCTGCTTTTTTATAGAGCCGATACAGCTGCTGAACCAACCCAACAATTTACTTGTAAGGATAAAGAACAGCAGCACAGAGCCGATAGAAAATGCGCGCCTGTCGCTGAAGCTGAATGGCAGCTCCAAGGCTATTTCGGAGTTTAGCATAGAGGCCAATTCATTTGCTTACGATACCATCGCATTTACCAATAGCAATGCAGGCTGGAACAGGGCTGAGCTTAGCATTACGGATTTCCCCATCACATTTGACGATAACTACAACCTGAGCTTCTATGTGCGCGATAAAGTAAATGTGCTGAGCGTGAGCGGTGATGCCACCAACAGGTATGTAGATGCGGTGTTTGCAGGCAATGATAAGTTCCTGTACCAAAAGGTGCAGGGCAATTCGTTTAACGCAGATGCGCTGCAGGATAAGCAGTTTGTAGTACTGGCCAACCTGAATGATGTGTCATCGGGCATGGCCTCTTCCATCACAAACTTTGTGGCAGACGGTGGGGCATTGCTGATATTCCCGGGATTGCAGGCTGATGAAGTGAATTATAATAAGCTGTTGTCCAATTTGGGAGCGGCTTCATTTTCTACCCTGGTAGAGCAGCCGCAGGAGGTGAAGGCGATAAATGTACAACAGCAGTTGCTGAAGGATGTGTTTGACCAGATACCCGACAACCTGAAGCTGCCAACGGTGCAGAAATACTACCAGGTGGCAGGCACTGTGGCCAACAGGGAAGATATACTGAACCTGGCAAACGGAACGCCGCTACTGGCACGCTATGCGCATGGCAGGGGCGTGGTGTATGTATGTGCCACGGCTGCCGATGAAAAGGCAACTGACCTGGTGGGCAATGCTTTGTTTGCGCCTATGCTGTTTAAAATGGCGGTGTCTAAAACAGGCGCGAATGCTGCCTCTTATGTGCTGGGTGAGCGCACTGCTGTGGCAGTGCCCAACATAAAGCTGAGCAAAGAGTCGGTTTATAAGATCAAAGGGCAGAATATAGAGTTTATACCGCAGCAGTATGTGGCGGGCAGCACCACCATGCTGGGGCTGGGCGAGCAGGTAAAGCAGAGCGGCTTCTACGATATAGTGCCTGAGAAAGGAGATACGGTGCTGGCAGTAGCCGCGCTGAACCAAAGCAGGAAAGAGAGCGACCTTACCTTTATGGATAAAGAAGGATTGGAGAAACAGTACGCAGCATTTGACAATGTGAAGGTAGTGGCTACAGATGGCGCTACGGTAAGCGCTACCATTAAGGAACTGGACAGGGGCACGCCGCTGTGGAGGTATTGCATTATACTGGCGTTGCTGTTCCTGGGGGCTGAGGTATTGCTGTTGCGTTTTCTGCGTACATAAATTTTACAATGAGGGAAAAGCGGAACGATATATGAATGGTGTAGTAATAAAAAGTACGGGTAGCTGGTACGATGTGCGGGTAGGCGATGGCAGTGTGATAGCGTGTCGGCTGAAGGGGATATTCCGCCTGGAGGAGTCGAAGGATACGAACCCCGTGGCCGTAGGCGACAGGGTACAGATAGAGAATGATGATATAGAGGGCGCATGGGTAATAGAAAAGATAGAGGACAGGCAGAACTACATAGTGCGCACATCGCCCAAGCACAAAGGGGCGAGGCAGGTGATAGCCTCTAACATAGACCAGGCAGTGCTGATATGCACGCTTGCCATGCCGCGTACGTCGATGGGCTTTATAGACAGATTCCTGATAACAGCGGAGGCATACCATATACCTACCACACTGGTATTTAATAAGAAAGACTTGCTGGGTGGCAAGGAACTGGTGAAGCAACAGGGCGTAATGGATCTGTACAAGGGCATAGGCTACGATGTGTACACCATATCTGCCCAGGAGGCAGATGATATTGCCAGCCTGAAGGCACTGCTGCAAAACAAGACGAGCCTGCTGGCCGGGCACTCTGGCGTGGGCAAGTCTACACTGGCTAATGCGCTGCAGCCGGGCTTACAATTGAGGACATCGGAGGTGTCACGCCTAACGGGCAAGGGCATGCACACGACTACCTTTGCCGAAATGTACCAGCTGAACTTTGGCGGCAATATAATAGACACGCCGGGTGTGCGGGAGTTTGGCATATCGGGCTTTGCCCCGGAAGAGATAGGGCAGTATTTTGTAGAGATACGCGAAGTGATGCCACAGTGCCGCTTTACCAATTGCCTGCATGAAAATGAGCCGGACTGCGCTGTGCAACATGCCGTGGTAGAGGGCAGGATAAGCGAGCAAAGGTTTACCAGCTATTTGGGGATAATGGCAGATGTAAGGAGTAGTTTTAAGAGGTGGGAGTAGGGGTAGAGCCAGGTTCAGAGAACTCCTTGGTCTGGAGTTCTACATGCTTTGGCTGAACATGTCAAATTGCATGGGGTTGTTATGAACCAAAAAGGTGGAAACCGGAATAACTATGTTATAAGATCCCTTCTGAGAACTTAGTAATCGACAGACGTAATATGACTTTGACAACCTTGAATAAACTAATGACAGTAATCTTCTTACTGGCTTTTGTCCATACAACTTACGGGCAGACAATTGATAATTACAAACTCTCTTTGAGTGGGATATACCTGCCTGGCGGTGGCGGCAGGAGTGAAATTTACTCTAAATCGAACGGCAAACTTGACCATAAAGCAAGTGAAATCCAGCATGGTAGAAGACCTAACAAATGGAAACAAAAGAGGCGAACAATAAAGAACGACTTGCAAATTGAGGCCACCATCAATAAACTTGATAGTTTATTTCGTTCGACAGAGTTCAAATTTGCCATCAACAGGTCAATCATCGACAGTATCAAAGCACGCAACGATCGAAATGAGTTTTATAAGATTCCTTCAGCGGAAATTGAACAGTTCTTTTCTAAGGGCGACACAGTAATGCTTAATTTAAAAGATATTAAGCAGGCAGAATTCGAAGGATTCGTGATTGACGGCTACCCTTATACTTTTGACTTGATAATCATGCGACCAAACCAAGACAGTATAACATATAAGTTTCATGGAAATTTCTATGATGGGGTGGAGACAAGTAATATCAAAAATTGGCTGCCGGTTTATCTGACTTATAGAGAAAAACGGTTTTTAGAAACAATGCCGATGGGAAAATATTTTACTGACGAAAATTTGAAAGATGTATTAATTCGTTTTATCCGATGGACAAGTGTAACTAAACACAATTAGTTTACAACGTTGTATTCGAAAAAGAGTAGGCGAATTGGTAATGTATACATTTCATTTTTTAGGCAAGTGGTAAAAATCTTTACCACCGATGCATCGTAAAAAAAATAACCTTAACGATTTTTAAATACCCACCATACGACTTGTAAATCAGCGGGTTAACTTGCTTTGGAAATTTTGCCGCTTTTTTTGCTAGAGTCGGATAGCGATTGGTATTTAGCTTAGCGCGGGCTCTAGCCCGGACCGTTCTTTTTTTGTCTGAACCGATCACTGATTACTCAGATTACACGGAAATTCACGGATTTTTTATAACCGGGAGTTTTGTTTCATTTCCGGTTTATGCGGACACAAACCGGGGAGAATGCAGGGTAGTGCTCTGGAATAAAATACCGACAGAATTAACGCAATTGGGTAACGCAGATTTTAACAGATTGAAAAAGGCTGAAAAAACGCGA
>DLGO01000021.1:26409-28008 GCA_002482725.1 Bacteroidetes bacterium UBA7692
CCAACCACCGCCACTTTTTTGGGTTGGAAAGCCGACAGAAGCCGACAGTTTTGATAGTGATTTTACCGACAGGATTTTAGGTGAAAGTGTTGGTGGGTAAGGATTTGATAGTTTAATAGTGACTTGTCCTGAAATGAGTTTGCACAAAGCAAACAAAATGGAGGAAAGGAAAAGGAAAATTTCAAAGGAATTAAAGCTAAAGATTGTATTAAAAGTAGAATCTGGGGAATGGACAAATGCTTATGCCCAGCGTCGGTATAATATCAGTAGCCATGGAACAATTTTGTATTGGATACGCCATTTAAAGCGTCCGGGTATTACATTAGAACAACAAACAGAAGTTGTAATGGCAAAAGAGGATAAAGAAACAAAAGCGTTATTGCTGAAGATCAAGCAACTGGAGAAGTCACTTGATGATGCAGAATTTAAGGCACTGGCCTATTCAAAATTGATAGATGTTGCTGAACGCGAGCTAAATATCAGCATCAGAAAAAAGTCAGATACCAAGCAATCCAGGAAATAAGGGACACCAACCCTAGGCGTAGCTTATCGGTGGTGTGCCGGTTGTTTGGTATAACAAGGCAGTCATATTATAAACACTTCTGGCAATGGGAATCTGATACCATAGAGCAGGAGATAATTATTAAAAGGGTGAAAGAAATAAGGAAAGCACATCCTGTTATGGGTGTGCGAAAGTTGTATAATGAGCTATGTAGTGACACGCAGGGGCCTGAGATAAAGATAGGGCGTGACGGATTGTTCAATCTGCTCTCCGCATACTCCCTGTTGGTAAAAATACGGCGCAGGCGTGTTGCTACCACTATATCTAACCATACGTTCAGGAAGTATAAGGACCTGATAAAAGGCATACAGCCTACATCTGCCAACCAGCTATGGGTGAGTGATATTACCTATTGGCGTACCCCGTTTGGTTTTTTATACATCAGTTTTATCACAGATGCATACTCTCACAAAATAGTAGGTTACCAGTTAGCTGACAATATGGAAGCAATAAACAATGTAAGGGCACTGAAAATGGCACTTGGCACACTGGAAAAGCCAGTAGAAGGCCTGATACACCATTCTGACCGCGGGATGCAGTATTGTTCGCTGGACTATGTAGGCTTGCTGAAGAAAAATAATATCAGCATCAGCATGACGCAAGGCGGAGACCCCAGGGATAATGCCATAGCAGAGCGTATCAACGGTATTATAAAAAGTGAGTACCTCAAGCACAGGAAAGTCACCAATAAGGCGCAGGCAATGGAATTATTGAACAGCACTGTTGAGCTATACAATACTAAAAGACCACACCTGAGCAACAACTACCTGACTCCAGAGCAAGCCCATACAATGACAGGAATCCTCAAAAAACAATGGAAGAATTATTACCCGGTAAAAATCACCACAGTAAACCAATAACAGGATTAACCTATGAAAGACTTAATTAGAATTATTATTGTAAACCTATACAAGGATTTATTTATTAAACCGTAAACTTTTTTCAGGACGGGTCAGCAAGGGGAAAAAATACCGACAGAAATGCCGCAAGTGGGTACCGCAGGTTTTAACAGTTTGAAAAAGGCTGAAAAAACGCGA
>DLGO01000021.1:28021-32351 GCA_002482725.1 Bacteroidetes bacterium UBA7692
ACCACCGCCACTTTTTTGGAATGGAAAGCCGACAGAAGCCGACAGTTTTAATGGTTGTTTTACCGACAGGATTTTGGGTAAAAGCGTTGATGGGTAAGGATTTGATAGTTTAAAAGTACCGCAAGAAAGGCGGACAATACCTTAAAAACCGCGATTTCCGCCAGCCACCGCCAACCACCGCCATTTTTTAACAAGTGAGTATGAGGGGTAAATGCCGCAAAAAAGAGGGCATCGGAAGGCAATAAACAGCCAAAATGAGTGGTTGGTGATAACACACAACCACAGGGTTGGCTGGTTGAAACAAGCGCCGCTGCGCTCTGCTTGTTGGGTCGATGGACACAAAAAGTACCGCAAATGAATAGGGAGATGAAATCGGCATTTACCGGTTACCTCGGAATAGTGGCTGATGTCCGCAGTTCTTGCGGTGGCTGGGAATAAACATTTTCATTCGTATCCGGTTTCAAGACAGCCTGATAAGAAAGAATCTCTTTTAGGATGTTTTAATCTTATTTGTAAAACGCTTGTCTGATTCTTGTATGATGAAATTTTTTCGACAATTAACCCTGCTACTGACAGGCATTTTTTTTAGCTTGACAGGTATAGCCCAGGGTTCTTTTATAAAAGGAACTATAGTAGACCCGGCAGACGGCAGCGGACTGATAGGTGCTATAGTGCAGATACAAAAGGACAGCATATCGCAAAAGGCGATGACAGATGAGAATGGTGGTTTTGTTTTTGTCAACCTTGCTACCGGTACTTATAAGCTAGATGTGTCCTATCTGGGATATGCCAATTTTCAACAGGAAGTAGCATTAACAGGCGACTCTGTGGTGCTGAATAAAATAACATTGAAGAGCGACGTAAAGGTGCTGAAGGATGTGGAGGTTGTGGGCCAGGCAGTTGCCGCCACACAAAAAGGGGATACAACACAATACAATGCTGCAGCCTACAAGACTAATCCCGATGCTACATCGGAGGACCTTATACAAAAGATGCCGGGCGTGGTGATTACCGATGGCAAAGTGCAGGCGCAGGGCGAGCAGGTGAAAACGGTATTAGTAGACGGTAAGCCGTTTTTTGGCGATGACCCGAGCGCTGTGCTGCGCAACCTGCCTGCCGAGGTGATAGACAAAATACAGGTATTTGACAGGCAAAGCGACCAGTCGAGATTGACAGGTTTTGATGATGGCAATTCGTCGAAGACCATCAACATCATTACCAAGTCGGACAAAAAGAACGGCCTGTTTGGCAAGTTCTATGGCGGCTATGGATACGACAATAAATTTAAAGCAGGGGCAACATTGAATTATTTTAAGAATGACAGGCGGATATCGCTGTTGTACCAATCGAACAACATCAATGAGCAGAACTTCAGTGCAGAGGACTTGGTGGGAGCGCTGGGTTCATCTGGCGGAGGTGGTGGTGGCCGCGGAGGCGGTGGTGGAAGGGGGCCGGGTGGCCCTCCGGGCGGTGGTGGACCAGGTGGACCGGGCGGCAACAGTAACATCGGCAACTTTCTGGTAGACCAGAGCGGTGGTATAAACACGACGCACGCAGTGGGTGTAAACTATGCCGACAAGTGGTTCAAGAAAGTGGATGTATCTGGGAGCTATTTCTTTAACTATACAGACAACAACAACACGCAGTCGATCAACAGGCTGTATGCCTTAACTACCGATTCGGGCAGGCAGACCTATAACCAGAACAATATAGCCTCGAGCATTAATATGAACCACAGGGCCAACCTCAGGTTCGAGTACCAGATAGACTCTATGAATACGATCATATTTACCCCAAAGCTTTCGGTACAGGTAAATAACGGCTCCAGCATAACAGACGGGCAAACTAAAATAGGCGATCTGGCACTAAGTACGGTAAACAGCAACTATAGCAGCAAGCTGTTTGGCCTGAACTCTACCAACGATTTCTTGTACACCCACAAGTTCAGAAAGCAAGGCCGCACGCTTACCATAAACCTGAATGGCGCCTACACACAAAATGATGGAAAGAGCTATTTGCTTTCGGCAAATAACTACTACTCTGACTCGCTGATAACGGATAGCCTGAACCAGTATTCGGATTTGAAGAAAAGTGGATACACCACTTCGGGCAACATAACCTACACCGAGCCACTGGGCAAGAAAAGCATACTACAGATAAACTATGGCGGCTCGCTGAACCACAACGATGCGGACAAAAAGACCTACAACTATGATGGCGGTTTACAGGAATACAATAGCCTTGATACGTTTTTGTCGAATACATTCAGCAGCAACTACTACAAGCAGAATGCAGGGCTGGGCTACAGGTTCAACAATCAGAAGATCATGTTTTCGATAAATGCAAACTACCAATGGGCAATGCTGAGAAACGACCAGCAGTACCCTTTTGCCACAGAGATAAACCGCACCTTTCACAATGTGCTGCCATCGGCTATGTTCCGCTATACTATAGATAAGAAGAACAACCTGCGCATATTCTACCGCTCGTCTACCAACCAGCCTTCGGTAGACCAGTTGCAGAGCGTGGTGAACAACAGTAATCCACTATTGCTGACTACAGGTAACAGCAACCTGAAGCAGGACTTCCAAAATGATGTGTTTACCAGATACTCATTCACAGACCCGGCTAAGTCAATTACATTCTTCGCTATGCTGGGAGGTTCTGTTACGCAGAACTATATAGGCAAGAGCACAACCATAGCGCAGGTAGATACGGTGGTGAATGGGAACATTGCCCTGCAAAGAGGCGCACAGCTGACACAGCCCATCAATATAAACGGGTACTTCAGCCTGAGGTCTTTCTTTAACTATGGCATGCCGCTCAAATTTATGAAGAGCAACATAAACCTGAATGCAGGAGCTACCTTTACCCGTACACCGGGGCTTATAAATAATGTAATCAACTACGCCAATACCCCGGCCGTAAACGGAGGTGTGGTGATAAGCAGCAACATCAGCACGAAGATAGACTTCACGGTGTCGACCAATTCCAATGTGAGCTTTGTGAAGAATACGCTGCAGACATCATCCAACAACAGGAGCTTTAACCAGAACACAAAAGTGAAGGTGTATTACAATTTCTGGAAGGGGATGTTTGCCCAGGTAGACCTGAGCCACCAGTACAACCAGGGGCTTTCGGCAGGGTACAATACCAACTTTGTACTTTTAACACCCAGCATAGGCTATAAATTTTTGAAGGAAAAACAAGCTGAATTCCGCCTTGTGGCCTTTGACATACTGAACCAGAATAAGAGTGTAACCAGGACCAATACCGAAACCTATATAGAGGATACAAGGAGCAATGTATTAACACGTTATGTAATGTTAACCTTTACATACAACCTCCGGAAATTCGGGATTTAGGTTAAAAAACAGGGATAGGACCCGGGTTTCAGAACAGATATTTTATTTGTCATAATAAACGTAACAATTTCTTAAAATGAGCGTTAAAATTAGAAAACCTCATTTGCGCTCTGTACATTAGAGCCTACTGACGGAAGGTAGTTAGAGAAAACAATTTTAGTAACTTAAAAAATTCTTAGTCATGAACGTAGTAATCCATCCAGTGCATTTCGATGCTTCTGAACAGTTAATTGAGTTTATTAATAAAAAACTTAGCAAGCTTGAAAGTTTCTTCGACAAAATAGTTGAAGCAGAGGTTTTTCTTAAAGTGGGCACTAAACAGAATATTAAAGACAAGATTGTAGAAATTAAATTGATGATACCGGGTAAAACATTGTTTGTATCTGAAACGTCGAAAACGTTTGAAGCCAGCACAGACATAGCGCTTGACATAATGAGCAGGCAACTCGTAAGACATAAAGAGAGGCAACTCGAAAAGTTCTGAGGGATAACCATTCCCTCGCCTAATTGGAGCCGGATTCATTTGAATCCGGCTTTTTTTTCGCTGTATTAAAAAATTATTTGTAAAACTTCTTTGAGATTTCATTAAGTAGCTTAAATTTGCGCTCCGTTTCAAAAAAGACGGGAAAAGTTCTTTAATAAAAAGCCAAAGTAGCTCAGTTGGTAGAGCTACTGATTTGTAATCAGTAGGTCGGGGGTTCGAATCCCTCCTTTGGCTCCAGAGTTTAGTGATAGTAAGTGGTTTAGCCGCTTCACTGAATTGGTCAGGTAATCCGGTAAACGGGGGAATAGTCAAGTGGCCAACGACAACAGACTGTAAATCTGTTCGCTTACGCGTTCGGTGGTTCGAATCCATCTTCCCCCACAAAAGCATTAAGAATTTACGATTGCGTATTGTGGATTTGAAAAGCTGGGAATGTTCTTTTTTTGGTATTTGAAATACGCGGGAGTAGCTCAGTTGGTAG
>DLGO01000021.1:32426-32719 GCA_002482725.1 Bacteroidetes bacterium UBA7692
CTTCCTTGGTAAGGAAGAGGTCGCGAGTTCGATTCTCATCAACGGCTCAAAACAAAGAAGAGAGTAAGTATATTTTAAAGATTTTAATCATAAACAAACAATTAAATTAACTAGCCATGGCTAAAGAAAAATTTATCAAAGACAAGCCGCACGTTAACATTGGGACCATCGGTCACGTAGACCATGGCAAAACAACGCTTACGGCAGCAATTACTACAGTTCTATCTAAAAAAGGTTTCGCAGAAGTACGCGATTACTCTTCAATCGATAACGCTCCTGAAGAAAAAGAGCGT
>DLGO01000008.1:0-4632 GCA_002482725.1 Bacteroidetes bacterium UBA7692
TCTCGGCGTAGGCTACTGCCTACGCCAAGGTGAGGATCCGCATGGTGTACTTGTAGGGGCAACCCTTGCGATTGCCCATGTAGACAAATAGACTAAAACTCAAACTTACAAACTTTGACTTCTCAATATTTTCCTGAGCAAAACAATCTGCCCTAAATGATAGTAGCTATGCTCAATCATTCCATCAATATTTCTTAAATAAGTTCCGTAATTTTCATCAACGAAACTTTCTTGTAATTTTTCTTCGGGCATCTTTTCAATTAATCCGGCAAACTCTTCCGCATCGTTCCAGAACTTGTTCAGAAAAACCTCCCATTCTTCCTGTGATGTGATTGGCAGAAAATCAAAGCTGATTTTGTCGCTGATTTCCAGATTGCCTCCAAGAAAAACATTTTTAACTCCATTGATATAGTAATGAATATGCTGTGCAAGAACCGAAATGGTGTTTAAATCCTGTAATTTGGCTGTCGCAATCCTCCAGTCCAGATTGTCTAATTGGTCTTTGAAATTCGTATTTGAAATCCAGGTTCCATTTAAAATTACTTCCCGAAATCTATTGGCGAGTTGTATCCGGCTATTCATTCTTTACTCATTATATAAAAATGAAATCTACAAAAAAACAGTCTCTTTCCCGGCCTGGATTATTGGGTACAAGTATTCTGAGCATGCTCTATTCCTAAATCATTGCGCAGTATTACTTCTATAAAACCGTATGGTGTATTTGTAGGGGCGTATTGCATACGCCCTTGTCGACAAATAGACTGAACTAAATCTATCTGCGCACGTGATTATGCAGGTAAGAGTGTATCAGTAAAAGTAGTTCTAGCTTAGAGCATTATTACACCCTAAGCAATAGTGTGCAATGAGAAGTTGTATTATTTGAGATTCTTAAAATTGCCTTTTGCTTTTTCCAATTCAATACAGAGATAATTTAAACTTGCATTCTTTAGATTTTTATAATGCCGAGATTTAGGAGAATTAATTGTTTCAATCAAACTCGAAATGAAACCTTGCTCATCGTACAATTCTTGAGGAATATTTTTCATGTATCGCCTTCTAAAATAATGAGCCAACCTCCAAATCTCTTCATTTTCTAATCCTTTTATAAGCTTAGCTGTTTCTGAAATACTAAACTGCTCCCAAAAAGGCACATTAGAATAATCAACACTTTGAATTCTTTCTAAAAATATTTTTGGTTCAGTTCTAAATTGGCGAAACAATTCTTTTGAATCATTTAACTTATTAGGATTTGTATTTTTTAATTCATTAAGCTTGATACAATAATTTACTATATCAGTAATATCTTGAATATACTCAGTATCGGCTGAAAACCTGAATTTACGATCAATATATTCTATATAAGTACCAATTGATGATGATTTTCGAATACCCTTTTCTATTTGTTTTTTTAATCTAGGGATATTGAATCCAAGAATGTTTTCAAATCTTGTAGCAAAGTGAAATACAGTAGCATAAGTATAAAGAGGGTATTCTCCCTCAAAGGCTATGCTAAGCATTTCTTTAGTCAACAACCTATACTCACTATCTGGTAAATTGACACAATCTAAATAATCTAGTTTTTTTAAAAGCTCTTCATGCCTTGGAATTCTCCCATCATCTAAAACGAAATACTGGCTCAACTCGCTATGCAGTACTTCTGATTTAATTGCTTTTATTCCAATGAAATAATCAAAAATTGAACCCAAATAGTAATAACTACTTTCTGAAAAGTATTTCACATCAAATAAGGATATGTATGAACGATTTCCCTCTACGTTAATTTTATTATCCGGATCCAGTAATTTTTCCAATTCAATATCAAGAAAATTGAATGGGCGCAAATGATTTCGGATATCCTCATAATGTGATGGAGTTAGATTCCCTGATTTTAACTCAAAACCAATTGCTAAACTAAATTTTAAAACTGCTTCCAATTTTTCTTCTTTTCGCTCATTGTTTGGCGGCAAGAAAACTAACTTTTCAAATTCGCTAAATATGGTTTTAAAATGTTCCAAGAAGTAAACCAGATTCCTAAAATTATCTCCATTTTTCTCTATTGTAGAAATGATTTTATCCTTAGAAGCCTGTAGATAGACATAGTATACATTGAACGCCGCTTCATACCTTTCTTTTATAATTTGTTGAAATACATTTGAGATATCGGGATGGTATTGAATGAACGTTCCTATGACCTTTTCTTTTAAACTTTTATTGTAATCTTTATTCTCTGTTAGCTTTTCTTCGTTTGCTATAATTAAAATTTTAGCACCCTGATTTTCAACCAAAGAGTTTATAAATCCGAAAATATCAGCCAAACTTAAAGATTCGCTCTTTCTATCTAAATCATCAAAGCAAATTACAAACTCATCATAGTTCAAGCTATTTATTGCTTCCTTATTTAAGTCAGTTAGATACTTATCTAAATCTCCTAACCCTGCTATCTGTACCAATCCTCTTACCAAAGATTTAGTAACACCAACACCTTGCGCTGATTTTGAAGTAGAAATTAGTCCCAAATAAATTTCAAACTGTATTTCCTCAATGCTCTTAATACCAAATAATGAAATATGAATAGGCTTAAACTTTATTAAGGCATCTCTACTTATTGAGATTTGTTTTATTTCAGGAACTAATGAGTTTTTGTAAAAATGAGTTTTACCCGAACCATATGCTCCGGTAAGAATTATAGCATAATTGGTTTCTATACTAAGATACTGCTTAAATATTTCTATCTGATCTACGTTCACTATTAAATTTTCATGCAACAATAAATGAATATATAGTAATTCTTAGATAAGGATTATAATCTAATCGCTTGAACGTTGTTAGAATTAATATTGATTTAACCATATACATCAATCCCCCTCCCCCAAAACCAAAAAAGGAGTCTCGCGACTCCTTTCTGTTCTGTTTGATTAACCTATGATGCTTTTCTCGGGGTAGTTATTTTCTTTACCGGAGCAGCTGGTTTGCTCGCCGCTTTAGCGCTCTTGTCTACGGTAGACTTAGGCTTAGCCTCTTTCTTTACCTTGGTATCGTCTTTTGCTTTTGCAGCCGCTTTCTTTTTAGGCGCGCCTTCTTCAGCAGGGAACAGTTCTGCATCCGCAGTAGCTGCACCTTCTTCACCTTTAGGGGCTTCCTCTTCTTTCAGCAACTCTTCCAATAAGTTCTTACCTGCAAGCAACTGGTACCATTTCAGCAATTTTTTCATATCGCTTACGTACACTTTCTCGCGGTCGTAGTCAGGTATTACTTTCTCTATGTATGCTTTTACATCTGCATCGGTCTTTGCCGCAGCAGGGTCGTTGGTAGCTTGTTGCTTTTGCATTTCAGCCAATACGTCTTTCAGCATTACGCCATCACCTGTGGTGTATAGGGTAATATTGTCAAGCGAGGTGAAAAGGTGGTTTCTTCCGGATACGAACGTAGTTTTGTTATCGGCCAGAGAGGTTACTATCAAACCATCGTTTCTTCTTGCTGTTACTTCGAACAATCCCCCCATTCCTGTAATGGATACTATGTCTGCTAATGTCATTATCTGATTTTTTTAAAGATTGCGAAAATAAGGTTTTAGTTCAAAACAAGTAATTCTTTAATTTGGAACGGGTTATAATTAGTCTTTTATGGCAGTTAACTGTGCATTTAATTGGATTCGGGCATAAATAAACCCTTAAATAATGCTATCTGCCTCGGGTAAAACTATAATACGCGGTTATTGTTTTGCTTCTTTGCAAGTCGAAAATTATGGAATTCAAACTCACAACTAAGTATCAACCTGCCGGCGACCAACCACAAGCGATTGAGCAATTGACACAGGGCGTTATGGGTGGGGACAGGCACCAGGTATTATTGGGTGTTACCGGCTCCGGTAAAACCTTTACCATGGCCAATGTGATACAGCAGACCCAGAAGCCTACACTTATATTAACGCACAATAAGACCCTGGTAAGCCAGCTATACGGTGAGTTCAAGCAGTTCTTTCCCGACAACTCGGTAGAGTATTTTGTGAGCTACTACGACTACTACCAGCCAGAGGCATACATACCTACCTCCGATACATTTATAGAGAAAGACCAATCGATAAACGAAGAGATAGAAAAGCTGCGCCTGAGCACCACGGCAGCCCTGCTGAGCGGCAGGCGCGATATAGTGGTGGTGGCATCCGTTAGCTGCATCTATGGTTTGGGTAACCCTGTAGACTACCAACAGGGGATATTGAAGGTAAAGACCGGCCTGCAGGTTTCGCGCAATGCATTCCTGCTGCAGCTGGTGCAGAGCCTCTACTCGCGAAACGATACCGAACTGGGCCGCGGTACCTTCCGCGTAAAGGGCGATACCGTAGAGATTGCCCTGCCATATGTGGACTTTGCCTACCGCATTTCCTTCTTTGGCGATGAGATAGAAGAGATAGAATCATTTGAGCCAAGCTCGGGCCGCACACTGGCCAAGCTGACCAACGTGGCTATATTCCCGGCAAACATGTACGTAACCTCCCGCGACCTGCTGAAGCAGGTAATGGATGAGATAAAGCTGGACCTGGAAAACCAGGTGACTTACTTTAAAGAAGTAGGCAAGCACATAGAGGCCGCCCGCCTGAAAGAGCGCGTGGAGTTCGATATGGAAATGATGCGC
>DLGO01000008.1:4642-5224 GCA_002482725.1 Bacteroidetes bacterium UBA7692
TGGTATCGAGAACTACTCCCGCTACCTCGACAGGCGTATGCAGGGCACCAGGCCGTATTGCCTGCTCGATTATTTCCCCGACGACTTTTTGCTGATAGTGGACGAAAGCCACGTAACCGTGCCGCAGATTGGTGCCATGGGTGGAGGAGACAAAGCCCGCAAGCTGAACCTGGTGGAGTACGGCTTCCGCCTGCCATCGGCCCTGGACAACAGGCCGCTGAGCTTCCCCGAGTTCGAATCGCTGACCGGGCAGACTATATATGTAAGCGCTACACCCGGCGAGCTGGAAATGGAACGCACACAGGGTATAATAGTAGAGCAGGTAGTAAGACCTACAGGCTTGCTCGACCCGCCTATAGAGGTGCGCCCGAGCCTGAACCAGATGGACAACCTGATGGAGGAAATAGACGAGCGCGTGAAGCTGAAAGAGCGTGTGCTGGTTACTACCCTTACCAAGCGCATGGCAGAGGAGCTTACCAAGTTCCTGGGCAGGTACAATGTAAACTGCCGGTACATACACAGCGAGGTAACTACGCTCGACCGTATAGAGATAATCCGCGACCTGCGCCTCGGCAAGTTCGA
>DLGO01000079.1 GCA_002482725.1 Bacteroidetes bacterium UBA7692
AGGAACGATAGACAACTACCGCGATAAGACAACATCTATCATGTCGCAGCTGAAAGCCCTGTACGAAGGTCGCGACAACAAAATGATACAGTTGCGGAACAAGATAAAGCAGGCGGAGTTTTATGCACAGAGCGATAGCATGANNTATAGCCGCAGCACAGCTGGAGAGGCAAAAGGAACTGTACAAAGAAGGCCTGAAATCGCTGACCGAGCTGGAGCAGCGTACACAGGCTTTCCAGAATGTGCAGGCCAAGCTGAATGCAGCAGAAAATAAATTCAGCGCAGCTAAAAATGAGCTGGCAAATGCGCGCCTGGAGATAACTACCGTAGACCGCGAATACAACGAAAAAATAGCCAAGGCAGAGTCGGACAAATTCTCGACCCTGAGCATGGTAAACACTGGGGAGGGCGATGTATCTAAACTGAAAAACCAGTTTCAGAACTACGCTATACGCAGCGGGTTCTACTATGTGCTGGCCCCACAGGACGGGCAGATAAACCAAACTGTAAAAGCAGGTATAGGTGAAGTGGTGAAGGATGGCGCCATGCTCGTGCGCATTATACCGCAGCAGGCAGAGCTTGCTGTAGAAATGTATGTAGCCCCGATAGACCTGCCCATCATCCACCCCGGCGAAAAGGTGCGCTTCCAGTTCGATGGCTGGCCTTCTATATTTTTCAGCGGCTGGCCAAATGCCAGCGTGGGTACCTTTGGCGGTGTTATCATTGCCATAGACAACAACATCAGCGAAAACGGTAAGTTCCGTATATTGGTAAAGCCTGACAAAGACGACCACCCATGGCCGAAGGAGCTGAAGCTGGGCGGTGGTGCGCAGGGCTTTGCATTGCTGGGTCGTGTCACTATTATTTACGAGCTGTGGAGGCAGATGAACGGATTTCCGCCGGACTATTACCTACCAAAGAGCAATGGCAGCGACAGTAAAAAGAAAGATAAATAAGTGCGCATGAGGTTGAAAGCAACATACATACAACGCGCTATTTCACGTACCAAGGTACTAGCTGTACTCTGCATCATGAGCATGTCCGCATGGGCAGATACGCCTGACTCTACCTATACCCTATCGGCAAAGGACTACATGAGCATGGTGCTGAAGTACCATCCCGTGGCCAAGCAGGCGGACCTGCTGACAGAGCGTGCTAAGGCAGAGCTCCTGATAGCGCGCGGCAACTGGGACCCGCTGATAAGCTCGGACTACAACCGCAAAACATTTGACGGGAAGAACTATTACTCGCTGTTTGAAAGCAGCCTGAAAGTGCCGCTGTGGATAGGTGAGGTAAAAGCAGGCTACGATTACTACTATGGTATAAACCTGAATCCGCAAAACAAGATACCTGCCGAGGGGTTAAGCTACTTTGGCATATCGCTGCCTGTGCTTAAAGACCTGATAACAGACAAGAAAAGAACGGGCCTTCGGCAGGCAAAAATTTTCCGCGAGGCAAGCGAGCAGCAGCGGCTAGACCAGCTGAACGACCTTCTATATGAAGCGCTGAGTGCCTACTGGAACTGGGCAGTACAATCGCAGTCGATAGCCATACACAATGCCGCCCTGAACAATGCTACACTGCGCTTGAACTATACCAAAAAACTGGTAGAGTTTGGCGACCGTCCAGCTATAGATTCTATAGAGGCGCTGACACAAGTGCAGACCAGGCAATTCCAGTTGAACGAGACAATGCTGATGTACAACAACTCCGCGCTTGGGCTATCTAATTTCCTATGGTATGAAAACGATGAGCCATTCCTATTGCCTGCCACGGCCAAGCCTACAGTTTTAGATTCATTGCTGTTGCAAACGCCGCTTACTGCGCTGGCCTTTGATGAGTTGCTGAACAACCTGGCACAAACACATCCTGCGTTGGCTGCCTACCGTTTCAAGATAAGCCAGCTGAAGGCAGACCTTCTGCTGAAAAAACAGAACATATTGCCTACGCTGAATGCGCAGTATAACATACTGAGCAAGGAGCTGGATTTTTTCCGCAACCCTGAGCTGCAAGCTGTGCGGAACAACTACAAGTTTGGTGTAACCTTTGTAATGCCAATCACCTTTGCGCAGAGCAGGTGTGAACTGAAACTGGCAAGGCTGAAAATAATGGATGCCAAGTACAGCATGGAACTGAAAACGCTGGAGCTGACCAACAAGTTGAAAAGCTACTACAATGAAGTGGTGACGCTACGCAGCCAAACAGAACTGTACATTGCTACGATACAGAATTTCCAAAGGCTATATGATGGCGAAGATAGGCGCTTTAAAGTGGGCGAAAGCTCTATGTTCCTGGTAAACTCGCGCGAAAACAAGCTGATAGAAACGCAGCTAAAGCTGATAGAGCTTCAGGGCAAATACCAGAAGAGCGAGGCCGGATTAAAATGGTCTGCCGGCAAGCTGACACAGCCGTAAATATTAATATTTAGCGGGCTATTATCATAGTCCTCATTTGCTGTACAGGGCCATTCTGAAAACGGGCATAGTATACCCCTGTAGCGTATTCCTCATTCTCGAAGCTCACCTTGTGCGTACCTGCTGTCAGGTTATCGTCTACCAGTGTCTTTATGCATTTACCCTCACCGTTGAACACCTGCACCAATGTGTGCTCACCACCTGTGGTAAACTGTATGGTGGTAGATGTGGTAAACGGATTCGGATAATTGGTAATCAGATTAAGCCCCGCCGCTTTGTTGATCTCATGTAGTGCAGTAGCAGCGCAGTCTGCATTATCTACCAGTGGCAATGACTGGAAGTTTTGCAGCATTACGGTATCCAGATCGGGTTGCTGCACACAGAACCAATCCTGCAATATAGAAGCATACACCGAACGGAAATCGTACTGCATAGGCAGGTTATCATCTACCGAGGCACCTGTTGGTATTACAGGGTTGGTACCCAATATGCCCGGCAGCACTTTATTGCCAAACAGGAACATAGGCGCAGCAGAGCCGTGGTCGGTACCCAGGCTGGCGTTGGATTGTATGCGCCTGCCAAACTCCGAGAAAGTCATACCCAGCACCCTGTCGCCAAAGCCCAAGCCATTGCAATCATCTACAAAAGCCTTGATGGCATCCGATAGCTGCTTCAGCAAATCAGCATGGTCGCCTTGCGTGGTATCGCTTGAGTCTACCTGTAGTGAGTGCGTATCGAAGCCGCCAATATCCACCATGTATATCCGGGTTTTCAACCCTCCTGCTATCAGGCTCGACACTACTTTCAGCGCATCGGCTAGTGGGTTATTGGCAGGGTAAGTGCCGTGTACCACTGTTTTTTGCGCAGCGGCTTTTATCACTGCTGAGTAGTCTGTGCTTTGTGCCGATACGGTGCGTATGTATTGCAGCTCCTTGCCATACAGCGATGTAGGCGCTGGTGCCTCGTACCCATTTTGCAGGTCGTAGAAATCCTTGGTATTGGTAATGGCAAAAGCCATGTTCATCTGCGGCCCCTGAAAGCCCGGAGACAAAAGCGCGCCTACCTGTATCGCCAGTGGATCGGGCATGGCAGTATTCGGGTAGCCGTTGGGGTAGTTGGGATATTCATTATTCAGATTCCTGCCGGCCCAGCCTGTGGTAAGCAGCTGGTCGGAGTCCGATGCGGTAAGCCATATATCTGTACTGCGGAAGTGGGAGTAGTTCGGGTCGGGGTAGCCTACCGATTGCACTATGCGCAGCTTATTGTCATTGTACAGCTGCTGCATACCAGTCATGGCGGGGTGCAGTCCTGTGGCGGTTGTTCCATTCAGCTTCAGCACCTTGGTATCCTGTATCATCACATTGCTGCGGGCTGCCGATAGCGGGCTATACTGGTCCAGCGGTATCACCATGTTCAGTCCATCGTTGCCACCGTTCATCTGCACTATTACCAGTACGTGGTCGCCTGCGTCGCGGCCTCCGGTCATGGATTCAAGGGCAGCTGAAGCACCAAATGCGCTAACAGGTATGCCATTCAGTATGGTTGGTATAGCGGCAAGCGGGGCAGCTGTTTTCAGGAATTTCCTACGTTTCATTTCTCTTTCTTTTGGATGGTATGGGAAAAGATCAGCTCAATTGGTATTCGGGCATGCGCACCAGGTAGCGCACAGCTATCTGTATGTTGTACTCCACTATATTTTTGTAGGTAGAGTTTACCGGGTCGGCGACATAGTCATCGTAAGCCACAGTCCAGTAGTAACCAGATGTTTGCCCCGAAAGCATAGTTGTTCTCAATACCGCCTTCAGCCCTGCATCTGCATCCATCGGGTGCAGGTGGGCTATCATATCATCTATCAGCACATCCACATCGCGGGGGTTGCTGTATTGCTGCACAAATTCAAGCGGATTTACCTTTACGGTCTGCCCTGATTTGGTAACTCCCTGAAACAGCAGCGCATCGCACAACAGATTGCGAAACGGGTAGGTGACAGAGTTTATCCATATCTCGTGAAACATAGGCTCCTGGTAAAATGCAGGCCAGCCTGATACATTTGGCGGGTCCAGAATCCACTGCTGCAACAGGAAGCCGTAATCGGTCAACTGCTTCCACATGTGGTATTGAGTGGCAACATCTGTATTATCGGGAAATACCAATTTAGTTTCCCGCGCAAAGCCCACTTCGAAGTCCACCGGTGGCTTTATGAATGCCCCCCGGTTGGCGATGTCAAAGAAGTGCTCACTCTTGAAGAGCAGCTCCAGCACGGGTTTTATTTCATAGCCATTGCTTTTGAATAGTGCCGCCATAGGAATTATCACATTGGCTTCTACGGTACTGTCGATGTCGTAGTAAACAAAGAACCTGTATAGCCTGCGGCATATATACATCGACACCTCGTTGGTGGCAAATATCATGTCCAACATGGCGTCCAGTTCCGTAGCGCCTGCTGCGCCTATTTGACCAGCTATAACTGTATTATTAAAAAAGGCTGAAAACTGCTTGCTCCCAAGGTCGTGTTTGGATGAATCAAAGTAAGATGTAAGCGTGGTCTGGTCAATTCTGTAGCCTGTAAGTACCCGTGCAGCAGCCTTTACATCATCCTCTGTATAGCCTGAGTTGGGGCCTTTGCCCAAGGTAAAAAGCTCCTGTAGCTCGCGGCCATAATTTTCATCGGGAGCATTCTTTGTGTTCAGGTAGCCGTTCAGGTAGCGCAGCATGGCAGGGTCCAGCGTTATTGCCTTTACCAAATCTTTAAAGTTGCCCAAAGCATGTTGGCGCAATGTCACCAGCATTTTGTAGCCACCTCGTGCATCCTGGTATTCCTTTAGCTCTGTAGAAAAATGGTTGTGCCAGAAAAGCACCATTTTTTCCTCTATACTTCGGCCCTGGTTCAGCATCAGGCTCATCCACCAGCTCTTGAGCGACTGCACCCGCTCCCCTATCAGCAACTGGTCATAAGGTGCATTTACCCATGTTTGCCCCAATGCTACATTCGGGTCCGGGTTCTGTGCATTGCTATAATTATTCACGGGAGGCGATGGAGTTACTCCGGTCGGCAGCATCAGCTCGTCTACAGCCTGTACCATCGTTTTTCCCTTAAAATAATTGATATCGGCAGTAGATGCTCCAAACATTACCTTGCGCAACAGGTGCTTTACTTCCTTTTGCCCAAAAGTGCCGGTATATGGCGCGGTGCCTGTGGTGCTACGAAGTATGGATGAGGGCGCTGCGGGCATTACCGG
This sequence comes from Bacteroidetes bacterium UBA7692, assembly GCA_002482725.1. Classification (GTDB taxonomy): domain Bacteria; phylum Bacteroidota; class Bacteroidia; order Chitinophagales; family LD1; genus UBA7692. The sequence goes on from DLGO01000079.1 coordinate 5,654, forward strand.
CTGTTCTTCTTCCAATTCGGATAACGAGAGAAAAGCTCTGCGATTCATAATTTATCAATTTATGTTAAAGACATAAGGATAGACCTATGCATAAAGGTAAGGTTTAAAGTGAAAAGAGGAAACAGAAGAAAATAGATAAATTCTTAAACCGGCAATCATACCAACAAAATATACCATATAATTATTAGGTTCGTACTACCATTATACATTTCACCAACCCTGAATATGAAAAATACCCTATTTACATTTTTTATTTTGGCAATTGCTATTTGGGCATCCTGCAAAAACCCCGCTGGTAATATGCCTGCTTCGATAAACGATAGTACATCCGGCCACAGTAACACCGACCAAGTAACGGAATCGGAACTTCCACAGGAAAACCCGGGAGAAAAAGTAAGCGGTGATTTTGATGGTGATGGCAGACAGGAGGGTGCGGGCATCAATAGATCAGAAGCAAAAGAGGAAGAATATGTAATCCATTTTGCCAGCAGTAAATTACCACAAATAGAAATAGGCTGCTGTGGCTCTCTATTAGTAAATGAAGGCGACTTGAATAATGATGGCGGTGATGAATTAAATGTTTTTCAATCGCCATATAATGGATGCACCAATTCGTTGCGCACATACACCTATTCAAACAACAAATGGAGAGCCCTTTATGAGCCGTTTATGTTTTCTGTTGGTTGCAGCACTCAGATTTCGGAACAGGAATACCTGGATTGGGTAGTAGCCGAAAAAGGCGAAGTATATTATCACATACCAGACCCGAATGATGAAGATGTACTGAGTGAAGACGGCAGTAAAATCGTTTTCAGTAATTTGATGAAAGTGAAAGCTAAAGTGAATTAGAGGAAATTTTTATTCTAATAACTCCCTTAAAATAAAAAAACCCACACAGATACCTGACGTTGTGCTGCAACAATTCAGGATTTGGGCCTAGCGCCATCGCTGTAATCTGCTGTTAACCTGTTTTTTGGACGAGGACCCTGCGAGCAGGGTTTGCAGCCCGCCATTGACGAAACAAATAAGCCCGGATAGTAAATAATACCAGCTAACGAATCGACCTGTGTGGGGTAAGTTTATAGTATTGGAAGCCCGAAAGGCTTCTAAACAATATTTATGTAAAAGAACTACTGCAAAATAGCAATAATGTGACTTAGTATTCCAAACTTTACGGCACTATTTATATGATTAAACATTTTTTTTACTTTTTAGTTGCAATGGCCGCTATAGGCTTCCAGTCGTGCAAACAATGCAACACACCTACGGCAAAAACGGACGAAACTTCATCCATTGATTCATTGGAGGCTAAAACCGTAGAAGGGGTTTCTAAACAGATAAAACTGGACTCTGCTAATGCAGCGCTGTACTTCCGCAGGGCACAGATATATGACGCCAATGAGAATACTGAAGCAGCATCAGAAGATATATTGAAGGCCTTGCTTCTGGACTCGCTGAATGAAACATATTATATGTTTGCCGGTGGCCTGTTCCTGAAGAGCCAGGACCCGAGCCGTGCAGTAATATTAATGGACAAGGCTTACAACACCGACTCCAACAACCTGAACTACCTGATAGAAGCAGGGCGCTACAGCTATATACTGAAAAACTATGAGCGCGCGCTGGGGTACTTTATGAAGGTAAAGGAAAAAGACAACCACAACCCTGATGTATACTTTTTTGTAGGTATGAGCTTTAAGGAAATGGGCGATACAGCTAAGGCAATCGGCGCTTTCCAGACAGCTATAGAGCAGGACCCTAAGTTTTATGATGCCTATATGCAGCTGGGTGTGCTGATGGATAAAAAGAAGAACAAGCAACTGGCCGATAAATACCTGGAAAATGCACTGAAGGTAAAACCAAAGAGCGAGGAAGCGCTCTACATAAAGGGCTACAACCTGCAGGAACAAAAACTATACAAAGAGGCCATTGCCACTTATAAAGGACTGGTAGGCATCAACTACAGGAATAAGGATGCCCTGTATAATATGGGTTACTGCTACCTGATGATGGATTCGTTTGAAAGGGCTTACAAGCAGTTTGACATGGCTACGAAATCTGATCCGCAATTTGCCGAAGCGTACTACAAGCAAGGGGTATGTGCCGAACAACTGGGCAGACCAAAAGAGGCTTTGGCTCTGTATTACAGCTCGCTAAACCTGAAACCTGAATATAGCCTGGCAAGCAATGCTATAAAAAGACTGGAGCGTAAATAAGCAATACCATGAAGCTACTTCGGAAAATACTGTTGGTGATTGGCCTGCTACCGGTATTGGCTTATGTGGGTATCTGCGCCATGCTCTATTATAACCAGGAAGACATGATTTTTCCAGGAACAAAGCTTGCCAAAGACTACAAATTCAATTTCAGGGAATCGTTTGAAGAGTTACGGGTAAGCGCACCCGATGGAAAGGTGCTGAGCGGTGCACTGTTCAAAACCAGCGACACTTCAAAGGGCCTGATATTTTACCTGCATGGCAATGGAGGCGCACTGGACTCATGGGGCGATATGGCCGTAGTGTATACCAGCATGGGCTACGATATATTTATACTGGACTACCGTGGGTATGGTAAGAGTGAAGGTAAAATAGAAAATGAAAAGCAACTGATGGGTGATGTGCAGTATGCATACAACAGTATGAAGAAGCGGTATGCCGAAGATAAGATTACAGTAATAGGATACTCTATAGGCACCGGGCTGGCAACCAAAATAGCAGCAGATAACAAACCGCTTCGCTTGTTGCTGCTGGCTCCCTATTACAGCCTTCAGGACCTGGTGCAGGATAAGTATCCTTTGGTGCCATCGTTTGCCTTGAAGTATAAAATAGAGTCGTGCAAATTCCTGACACAAGTACAATGCCCGGTGAGCATATTCCATGGAGATAATGATGCCGTGATATATTACGGATCCTCTGTTAAATTGAGCAAGTTATTCAAACCCGGCGACAGGTTTATAACTCTGAACAATTGGGGACATGGTGGCATAAATGAAAACCCCTTATACCAATCGGAGCTGAGGAGGATAATGAAGGATTGAGTGGAAGTCTATTGTTTCGTTTTAGCCCTTTTATCCTGGAAAAGAACTTTTGCCGTTTTAATGTTTACCAAAATACGTGGGAGTTCCACTGTATCCGGTAGTATGCTATCCTGAGGTGAATTAAAACGGAAAAGATTAAATATATAAAATGAACTCCGCACCGTAGGTGTATCTATCAAATTGGTAATTATTGTACCTACACCGCCATCACCTTTTTGTAAAGGTTTCAATTCTTCTAAGCCCCAAGCCAGTTCATGCGCTTTGAGTAAGTCCTTATCCATAGCGATACGTACATTTTTATAAAAATTCTCCCTGCTTCCGGAATCTATGATTTGCAGAATCCTGCTATCATCACCGGAATAGTACATGAACTGAGGCTTCCCCTCTCCTACTCGTACAATCGTAGTATAGTATAGCTCTCCTTTCAAAACCAATTGATAAAGCGAGTCCTGAGTCTTGTTAAATGACTCCTGCGCTTGCTTCTGATACCTTGCTATGTCTGCTTTGAACAATGAATCCGACATTGCTTTTCTGTATTGCTCAGATTCTTCTTCTGTTTGAATTCTGAATTTACAAGCTGATAGTAATACAACAGCCAAAAGCATGACAAGGGTTGATCGCATAATAAACTAAAGATAATCACTTTCTTTAAAACTACTCATCCTTAAACCCGCCGCCGTTCCTGCGCCACTCTTTCAGGCTTATTACTGCTCCCGAATTCATGCTCTCAAGAAATATTTCTTTGGTCTTTACATTTACCAAAACAAATGGGATAGGTATAACGGTGCCTATTCTATCTTCGTACATGCGCTTGATGAAAAACTTATAGTATGGCTGCCCTGCTGCAGGTGTATCGGTAAGCCAGGTCATCACAGTGCCAATGCCGCCGTTGCCGGCCTGCTGCATCTGCATTTCTTTCAGTGACCATGCCAGCTGGTGGGCTTTCAATAGTTCAGGCTTCATACCTTTTCTAAAGTCGCGGTAAAAAGCTTCCCGACCTGTGGCATCCAATGCTACTACAGAGTCCTCCTCTTCAATTTCATTGAAGAGAAATTGCTCTTTTCCCTCTGTAACACGAATAACCGGGGAATAAAACAACTCACCCTTTTTATACAGGTTGTACAAAGAATCTTCGCGCTGAATAATGGCCAATGAATCTGCGATATGAGCAGTAGATACAGAATCATTCAGTGCAATATAATATGCTGAAGGTGTCTCTGTTGTTTGTCTGCAGGAAGGCAGCAAAGCAATGGCAATAAGTACAACGTTAAATGAACCATGGCACATCAACTATCATTTTTTTTCAACAGAAAAATCAGGCCGGGCAAATACTGCATTGTAAGTGATACTTGCCATAAGCCCGTACCCTCTTGAGTTAGGATGCCCATCCACAGGCCAATAGTAATCGTCAATATTGCTTTTCTCCCGTGCCCTGAAATACTCCTTGTACATAGGCAATAATTCTACGATTTGTATATTGGGATGTTGCCGCAAGGCGCCAATAACCGATGCAAAATCATAATAAGGCTGGCTATCCATTACCTCGTACTTATTATCGGGCCTGATAACAATATACAGCCGCGCATTATTTTCAAGCGCTATCGAATCGTATGCCTCAAAAAGCCTTATCAGCTCAGCATCATAGTCATTTTTCATTTGCTTAGTCAATGTTTGCTTAACCAATTGTTGATTATAGCCCAATGCATAAAAAAAAGCCCGGCTAACATAGCTGATGGCAAAAACCGGCTCCCACCAGGGAGATTTCAGCGGAGTTAATTTTTGGTCATTGCTAAATCTGTTAAGACCTCCTTTTGTAGCCATGTCCGTAAGCACATCTCCGGCACTTAATGACTGGATAATGATGTCCGGTTTATATACTGCAAGCCTTTCTTTATAATTTATGTAATTAAAAAAAGGATCGCTGCCACATACCCCAGCATTCATCAGCTCCCAGGTGGCGCTGTCCTTATTCAGCATATCCGATAGCAGGCTAACGTAGCATGAATCCTGGGGTGCGCCATCACCTTCGGTAAAGGAATCTCCCAAAGCCAGCAACCTGCGCCTGGTATCTTTTTTCCTATTCCATTCCACATCCGGCAGCCCCAGTGAATTAGTTTGCCTGATATATCTGTATTCAGGCTTTTGTATAAAATGGGGCGTATCTGCAGTCCACACATGATAATAGCCNNATAGCTTTCGCCCGCACCATTATAAAAACTAACATAGTGTCCGGTTGCCTGCTCCATCATGGTTACTTGAGTACCCGCAATAGAAAAGTACAGCTCTGCCATAAAAAGGGATACCACTACAGCACCAAGACAGAGGCAAACCTTTTGCAAACCTGGCGACCTTAAAAAAAATGCAGGTATAACAACTACGGCAAATAAATACAGATATAGCATCAGGTGGCTCTCTACAGTAATAGAAGACAACCCCATAGTATTATATCTATAGATGGCGCGGCAGGCATACAGCAGCATGAATAAGCCAAGCAAACCAAGCAGTAGATACTTTGCATAGCGCTTACCTGAAAGTTGCCTGTCCGGATTATTCATGAATATGGGATATGGAACACACGAGTCAATTTACCCGCGCCTGTTATACCATCGAATATATAAAAAAAAGGCAGGTGACTGTAAACATAACATGAGTATGCCTATTTCTTTTTTGCTCATACAAAGTTGAGCTTGCTGGTAGAAAAATTTTGGGTGGGATTGCAGCTTCTCCATGGTAAAAGAGGCGAAAGTCAAATAGATTGAGGTAGGGTGCAGTTCATCCATTCTACCCGAACCTAAAAAATCTCAAGTTCCTTTTCCAGGTAAGTCAATACCAGGTCTACAGGCATCTGTATATGGTATTTGCAATATTGGGTTTGAGTGGATGCAAAAGATTTGTTTTCGTAAAACTTATTTGCAGGCGCCCCGCCGCCGCATACAGGAAAGTAAGAGCACTCTGATTTGCACTTTGCAATGCCATCGTTTACCTCCTTGTTCATACGGTCAAGAAGCTTTGTATTACTTGGCCGGGCAAAGCCAGACTCACTTACATTTCCCAAGATAAAGTTATCATACTCAATACATGGCTGGCCAAGCAATTCGGGTGAATAGGTAGAATAATTGCCCAGGTAATCTACAGAGATGATCCCGAGCGGATCTGTCTGGTGAGAGTCAATTTTAAGCTGTGTGATATCGATGGTTTCAGGATTCCTGAGAATCGAATTCAGCGAACTCTGGAACTCTCGGATAGAGAGGTGCCTGTCACTTTTAAGGAACAGATCAAACATCTGCTCATAAAAGGCTTTTACCCGGTTCTCTGATGTGCTTGCCAATACAGCAGCAGATATGTTTATCCCTTCCTGCTCCTCTATATTCAAACCAAGTGAGTAAAATCCATTTTGGTAAAAGAACTCAAAAATTTCCAGAGCATACTCCAGCGATTCCTCTGTTATCACGGCTATTGCATGATAGGGGATTTCGAATTTTTTCAACAGTGCAATACCCTGCATGGTTTTGTCGAAAGTACCACGGCCATTCCTGCCTATTCTTTTCTTATCGTTCAGAAACTGCGGGCCATCTATGCTGATGCCAATATTAATAGAATACTCCCGGATAAGCTTGCACCAATCCTCGTTGATGAGCATTCCATTTGTTTGGATAGCATACCTTATGTGTACGGCACTATCCTTAAAAGCAGTATCAAATTCTTTAAAAATTTCGCGATAAAATGATGCTGCCAATACCAATGGCTCACCTGCGTGGAACACGACCGTAATCTCGCTTTCCACAATATTGTCTTGTTTCAGCCTCTGTATAATCTGCCTAATGGTTTCCAAAGAAATCCTCGCCTTATTGCCCCTGTCGGGCAGGTAGCAATAGGAGCAGTTGATGTTGCAAAATGGAGTGGGCTGAATAACTAAAAGATCGAGCATAGCGGTTGTATCAGGAATACCTAATAATTGATCCAGTAATTACCCCAGTTATTCCAATTGCTCCAGTTAGCCCAATTTGCCCAGTTATTCCAATTACCCCAATTACCCCAGTTTCCCCACTGCCTTGACTTAATGCCTTTTGAGTAACTAATAACATCATCAGAAGCCTTGTCCTTATCGATATTATCCTTAAGGGCTTGGCGTACTTTATTGATGCGAGAAGTAGCATCAGGCGAATCAACACTCGCCATTGGCTTTTTAAATATCAATAGAGAAAACAGCAGTGTTAGTGCGAAGCGAATTTTATTAAAAATATTACTCTTTATCATAATAGTTAATCGTCCTAATGTTACCGATTTTATTTGTATCAGATTCAGCGTTGTATATTTCACCGACAAAGCTAATATCAAATATATGAGAATCTAAAAGATATCCCATATATTTAAAATTAGATGTGTTATTGCTTTGCTTAGTTTTAAAGGTAACAATTGTATTTTTCATACCCTTATTTAAATCTCCATTATAATCCAAATCCTTTGAGATTATTTTATGGGTACTTTGTTTATTTGAAAATAAATTTTCATACAATACAAATTTTTGATACATGTCTTTTTCATAATAAAACACTACCGCTGATTGGCTTTCAATTTTAAAAGAATTGATAACCTTACTACTATCGGAAATCTCAATTGTATCTTTTCCTCCATTACGCCATAGCAGAAGTTTAAGATTTTCTTTATCTAATTTATAGGATATCGATTTCCCAATATCCTTCAAGGTTTGTTGCACACCTTGCAATGGGTTTAACTTTTTTATAACATTAGACATTGCCTCATTTGGAGAAGCAAACCTACCTACAGGGATTATACCGGTACTATCTGGCCATTCCCGTGATTCATAATTATTAGTATTATACTTTTTCACATAATAATCACCGTCAATAATATTCGCGCAAAGTATAACACTATCACCCATTACCAAGGTATATAAAGATTCGAGCCTTGGCATGTAGTCATCTATTCTATTCAATTTCCTTAGATACACGTTACTTCCATCCTGAACCATTAACAGGGAATCTGTTACGGTTATTGGAAAACCTCCTGTATTGGGAATAACTGCGAATAAATACGTGGAATCTTTCCAATATGAGCTGTTACTTAATGTGGCCTTAACTCTAGAGTATTCAGTTATGCGTAGCGAATCTCCTTGAAAATAAACTATACTTACCTTATCTCCATTATTTTTATAACTAAATAAACCTATATGGATGCTGCTGGAAATTATAGTATCTAATATATCTACCCCATTATGAGAATTATCCATAGCGCAAATTCTAATATAATTAGGTCCTCCACTTTTTTTAATATCCGTTCTATCTTTCGCCAATACAGAAGCAAAAAAATTGCCATTCCGCGTAAATACCGGAGGTGAGGCAACATCCGGGATAACATGTGAGTAGGTCCAGTTGATTTGATTATTCTTATTCTTGTGATAGCACTTTATACAGTTTGTAAAATAATCCCAGACTGAAATTACAGAATCACTTCCCACTTGTTTAATATCTGTACCATAGAAAGTTGGATAAAGGATTGTATTATAGCCACAAGAATCATTAGTATAGCCTTCCCATAATAACTCATTATCTCTTTGCAAATTAAGCGCTTCCTTATATTCAAACTCATTGACAAATTTACTTACCATGACTTCGCTCAACTTGTGTTTATCATTCGAAAGATAGACTAATAGACACACGAGAACGGTACTAAAAAGTAAAAAAGCAACTAGAAATTTGTTTCTATTTCTCAACTTGGCATTGATGCTCTTTCTGTTCTCATACTCGTTCAATTCCGCCTCTAAATAGCTCTCCCATTTTTGTCTCTCTTGCTCGGAAGATAAATTCTTGCTTTCGAACATTCCCTGCATCTCAGGAAGTCGAAATCTGATATATTTTAAAGCTTCTTCGGACAATGTTGATTTTTCTGCTCTAGCCTCTACCATTCTATTGTATAAAAGCTCCAGTTCTCTATCATGAAGTACCCGCTCCTGAAAAATCCTTTTAGCAAGAATGTCATGCTTCAGTTCATATGCACCATTGATTCGGGTAATCAGATCCTCTTGCTGGAGCCCTTTTACGATCAACTCAATTCTTTTATTGTCCATGGGTTTTAACGACGGTTTAGCACTTGTTGAATCTCAGTTAACTGAAGTTGTTTTTTGGTACCATCATTAGTTACCAATTCATTCAATACCGACCAAATTTCCGACACCGATATTTTATTAATGCTATTGCTTTCGGCAACTCTTTCAATTCTTTCATCCAGGTATAACTTCATAGCGTCTTTAAGCAAAAACTCTTTGATTGTATCAATGGAGATAACTCCTGAGGTGTTCTGAGGAAGGTATTTTAGGAACTGATACATGAATATCTGATAATAAGGAAGATCAAACTTTAAGGAAACAGCATCACGTGTCTTTTCTACTAACTCGGTCAGCGCTGCGTCATGTATCACCAAACCATTTATCTCCAGAATCCTGGTAGTAATTGCTTTCAGTTGTTCCATTTCCAACCTATCTAACCGTACCTTGTTCAAGAACAACGAGGGAATTGTTTTTTCGAAATAATCCAGATATCCCAAGTACTCCTCACGCAGTGAAATTATAATCCGGACATTCAAATCCTGCTTCAAAACTTTTTCTAAAAAGATGTTGAATTCCTCCTTTTCACTTACTTCCTTCTGTATACTTCTATCTTTACTTGTATCTTCTTTATCTGCAATTAAAACCTCCTCGAACTGATCGAAAATCAAGTATATAGGCGTACCGGCATAATCCCTGCACACATTGGATAAAAGGGTATAAGTTTCACCAGCCAGCTCCTCATTCCTAACAGATTCATTTAACCGGGGAACAACATCCAATGCATTTGTCCGAAGTTCGTTATAGGCAGACTGAAGCAATCGCATACTTCCCTTCCTTATCATGATATCCAGCCAATCATTTTTACCATACTTATTTGCAAGACCGCATCTGATAAGGGATGTTTTACCCGAACCAGATGGGCCATAAAGTATGGTAATTTTGGATGTCCTGACTTTTTTATACAAGTCCTCCAACTCAGGAATTTCATTCCCAAACCCCCTAAGAAAAAAATAGTAATCAGATTTTTCGTAGGAGTTAAGTTGCTTTATACCTTTAATATTATCCATGGGCAGGGATGTTGGTTTCTATAGGATTATCAAGTCCATGAAGGTGTTTAAAAAAGAGATGCAAGGATTCTGCATAATCATTCATTTCCTCGGCAAAGAGTTCCGAAAACAGGTATGGATGCGTATCTTTTACATTATCTACAAGTTTATATGCATAATCGTGCCTACCAGCAATAGCTGTCTGCAAAAAATAGATCATCGGTTCCGCTTTGTTTGAACTGATATAGTATTTCTGAGCATCTACCAAAAAAGGCCATAATGTAATTAAACCTCCACTTTGCTCATTGCTTTGTGCCGTTTCGCCCTCAGGTCTGTAAACAACAATAACCGGGTTCCTCATAAAATCTTTCCAATACTCTGTATTCGCGGTCTTCTTCACGTTATAGCCCATTAAACTCTTTACTTCATGTATATACTTTACAGGTTGGTAATATTTCCATTCAACACCAATCCATTGTATCGCAGCCAAATTATAATTGCACAAAAAGGCCATACTTTTTGTAAACTCAATCAGCGTATTCCATTGCTGCACCATAATTGTTGCCTGGCTAAAGCCCGAAACAAGCTCAATTGCATTAATAAGATCCGTGCATTTTTTTGTATCCCTTAGTTCCCTAAAAAACGAGAATTCCCCTTCCCTTAAAATAGATAAGGCAAGGTCACAACAACTTTCGATACCGTCCATATTGATCACACTATTGTATGCAATACCGGCACCATCTACATTTTCCTTTGTGGCAGGCTTTTCTGAACTTCTCTTTATTTTTTCGGATACTGTGATATATATAAAATACTTAAGTGCTGTTTCGAAATATTCTATACATTGATCCACCCGAGCGACATTATCCTCCTTATCAAATTTATCGGTTAGCAGTTCCTTTAACGCCTTTGCTAGTACAATAGGATACAACGGTAACACGGTGTTATCTTTAATCTGGTCTGCGCTCCTCTTATTGACAGTGGGCTTAAAAGGTACATTGAGTATACCTAATCGATGCATTTCATTATTTATATCCTTTAATCCATCTGCATAAGCATTTACGAATTCATCCGGATAATTATTTACTATCCAATTTTTACCCCCAAAATCAGAAAGATCCTTACAAAAAGGCAATTCCGGATTTGCTACAGCCATTCCGTTAGCGACATCGCGAAAACTTATCTTAGCCTTACGCTGATTATTAGCTCCTACAAGTTCGTGCAGATTTAGCCCTTTTTCGATAATCTGGCAAAACAAGTCAGTAAAAACCGAGTACGTTTGAAACTGAGGATATGCGGCTCCCATATCTTCTGTAGCAGCACATTGCAGAAATACATTAATCCCTGCTAAATTTAAATGGCCCAACATGGCCGCGCTGTAACAGGAATCTACAAGCAGCACTAAATTCCGGCTGTGCCTTCTAAGAATCGCCATGATATCATTTGGCAAAATACCTGAATTGGCTAAGGTAACATCGGGATTAAAATCGGGATTAGCTGTAACATGCGTATCCTTGAAAGCCAGATAAAAAGTATCCTCATGATACCTATCTACCGTACCATGACCGGCAAAATAAAAAATGATCCTGTCGGGTATAAACCTGTTAGCCATTTTCTCCTCAATCTCCCGCTCAAATTCCTGATAATTCCGAGGATCGTCAATCTTGATGATCTGTTTGGCAGGCTGCATTCCAAAATGACTATAAAGCAGGTTAGTCATCCTATCAATATTTTTGACAGCCGCAGGTAAAGGAGGAAACTGACTTTCCTGATTATAACTGCTGACCCCTACCAAAATAGCAATGGTTTTCTCAAAATCCTGCATAAGCTACATTTTAAACTCCGCTACCAAGCCTTCAATTTGATTCTCTAAATCGGTAGTATCATTGATCTCCAATATTTTTTCTTTCCCGTCCTGTTTTACTGTAATCCTGATAACAGCATCTTTCTTTTTAATAGAATCTTTATACAAGTCCCGAAAAGTCTTGATGAATGTTGCAAATTCTAACACATTCTTCCCAACCAGCGTCCAATCAACTGCCATCAGATAGGTAATTACATCCTGGAGTATCCGCCCACCTGCCATATTGGGATCTGGTGGTAATGATTTCTGTGCGATGGCAACCTCGGGGAATGCCTTCTTACTATCTATGGCTAATTGCCTTATCGCCCCTTTAGCCCATTCCTTGTCATTGGATGCAATACCAATACTAAATTCCATAGTATCCATGTTTCAGCGTGTTTTTAAATGTTATTGACTACTGCAATCGTGTTCTTTACTTGTCACCCGTTTTTAACAGCGTTATATTGCAAAAATGTGTTAATCAAGCTAATTAGCACAAAGTACAATTACCTATAATTCAAGTATAAATACTCATCATTTATTATAAATGTAATATGTAGTTTAAATCTACCTGGTGCTTTTGCAGCCAGTTCCAAACCCCTGGTAAATATTCTTCCCAGCAATAGCTAGTCAAAAAAAGGAAATAACATTTTTTCTATACCCCTCATCGAATCTGATAATCATAGGGTTAGATAGATTTGAAAATTTTGCCGCCTTTTTTGCTAGAGTCGAATAGCAATTGCTATTTACATTAGTGCCGTTGATTGAAGCTGATGATTATGATTTCGCCGAAAACAACGGAGTGTTCTTTAGGGGATTACTCAGATTTCACGGAAATACGCGGGTTTTGAAATGCCGGAGTACAAACGGAAATTTGGTGTTATCACAAGGAAATGCTTGCGAT